>JBBQYU010000007.1:0-23052 GCA_038208355.1 Candidatus Moraniibacteriota bacterium | reverse complement strand
GGGTTTGATCAAGACACCGTTCCAACCCATTTTTTGCGCGGCGAACCTATCAAATCGCGGAGTGAACTTGAAGATGAGGTGCGAAGCACCTTTCAGTTCATCGAACAGTACTCTATAAATGGCCTGCCCGTCCATACGGTTCTTACGGTCGGTCATGCAAAACGTATTGCCGCGTATGTGCATTGGGTATACGAAAATGGGAAAACCTTAAAAGGGTATTACGAAAAAGCTGATCGGAACCTGAAAATTAGCACCACCGGTATTACTATTCTTACACGCGAGCCTGACAGGCGAACGGGGGAATGGCACTGGCATGTAGAGCGCTTGAATGATAACTCGCATACTGAGGTCGCATTCGACCACACCCTGCGTGAAATGCTTGGCGCATTGCGCTGAACCCCGCTTCCTATGGGAAGCGGGGTTCCCATTTTATGCTATACTTAAAACCAACGACATGGCTGAGAAAGATAAGAAAGTACAGGCTAAAAAAGCCGCCGCAGGCGGCAATTATGATGCTTCCAGCATCACCGTTTTGGAGGGGTTGGACCCGGTGCGCAAGCGCCCGGGCATGTATATCGGCGGGACTTCGATTGAAGGTTTGCACCACTTGGTGTGGGAAGTGGTCAATAACTCGATTGACGAAGCCATGGCGGGGTTCTGCACGAAAATATCGGTGCGCCTCTTACCTGACAATTGGGTTGAAGTATATGATAACGGTCGCGGTATCCCGGTTGATACCCACCCCCAAACCAAGAAATCAACGCTTGAGACCGTGATGACTGTGCTTCATGCCGGAGGAAAATTCGGCGGTGAGGGGTACAAGATTTCCGGAGGGTTGCATGGTGTTGGTGTCTCGGTAGTCAATGCTTTGTCGGCCCATACCAAGGTGACGGTGGAGCGCCAGGGCAAAGTGTGGTTTCATGCCTACAAGCAGGGCAAGCCGCAGGGACTTGTGAAACCAATTGGCAAATCCGACAGGACCAGCACGACGGTGGCTTTTCAGGCTGATCCAGAAATTTTTCCAGAAATCCAATATTCCTGGATGAAGATTTTGGAGTATCTTCGTTACCAAGCCTTTCTGACCAAGGGAGTGCGCATTGAAGTAGAGGACTGGCGGGAAGTGAATGACGAAAAGGAAGCTTACAAGGCCAAGCACCACGGCTTTTATTTCGATTCGGGTATCGTCTCGTTCGTCAAATTTTTGAACCGCAAGAAAGAGGTGAAAAACAGCGTGCCTTTTTATGTGGAAAAGAGCGTGGAGGGTATTAATGTAGAAGTCTCGCTACAGTTTACTGATGGTTTCAAGGAACATCTGTTCGCTTTCGCCAACAATATCGTGAACCCTGGCGGCGGTACTCATGTTACCGGTTTCAAGATGGCGCTTACTCGGGTGCTGAACGACTATGCCAAGAAAAATAACCTCATCAAGGAAAAAGAGGGCTCCATGACTTCTGAGGATTTGGCTGAGGGTTTGACGGCGGTGGTTTCGGTGAAGTTGGCCAACCCTCAGTTTGAGGGCCAGACTAAAGACAAGCTCAATAACACAGAGGTGCGGGGAGCGGTTTCTTCGGTTACGGCCGAGGGCCTGAATGAGTTTCTGGAAACCCATCCGGCTGATGCCAAGGCCATGATTGAGAAGTGTCTGTTGACCGTGCGGGCCCGGATTGCCGCGCGGGCGGCCAAAGACGCAGTTCTGCGCAAGGGCGCCTTGGAGGGTATGACCCTGCCGGGCAAATTGGCTGACTGCACTAGCCGTGATGCCTCTCGTTCTGAAATGTATATCGTAGAGGGAGACTCTGCCGGAGGCAGCGCCAAGCAGGGACGGAACCGGATGTTTCAGGCTATTTTGCCGCTCCGTGGCAAATTGGTGAACGTGGAAAAAACCAGTCTCGACAAAGTGGTGAAATCTGATACGCTCAAGCCGATTATCATTGCTTTGGGTACGGGCATCGGGGAAACTTTCGATGTGGCCAAGCTGCGCTATCATAAAATTATTATCATGGCTGACGCCGATGTGGACGGTTCTCATATCCGCACACTCCTTTTGACTTTTTTTTATCGTTACTATGAGGCGTTGGTGCGCGGGGGTAATATCTACATCGCCCAGCCGCCGCTCTATCGTTTGGCCAAGAATAAGGACATCCGGTACGTGTACACTGAGGAGGAAAAAAATCGTGTTTTGGAAATGATGAAACAGGAGGCTCTGGCCAAGGCGGCTACCAAAAAGGCCAAGAAGGTTAAAGACGCCGAAGAGGCCGGGGAGGTGGTTTTGGAAGATGAATCATCAACCGGTGAAGGCAATGAGACTGTGGGAGGTGTTTCTATCCAGCGCTATAAAGGTTTGGGAGAAATGAACCCCGATCAACTGTGGGAAACGACCATGAACCCGGATAACCGCGTAATGCTTCAGGTCACCATCGAAGACGCAGAAGAAGCAGATGAACTGTTCGATGTCTTGATGGGGAGCGAGGTGGAACCACGGCGGCGCTTTATTCAGACTTATGCTAAAAGCGTCAAGAACCTGGATGTGTAAAGAACAGTTGGCCCCGTGAGAGAAAAGTCGCTGCCAGCGACTGAGGTCCTGGCTGGTCATCATACTCCCTAACAAAGTTGACCTTTAAGCCTCTTTTTGCTAGACTGCTTTTACTCAAAACTTGCCTCTATCAGGCTTCGTTTAGTACACTGCAAACATGAAAATGCCACTGGAAAACATTCAGCCGCTCATTCGCTGCCCGGTCTGCAACAAAAAGTATCGGCAGGGAAAGATGCTGGTCATCGATGAGGATGAGAAGCGAACGACGCTTCATCTGACGTGCGAGGGGTGCAGTGCTTCGACCATCGTCTTCGTCTCTTTGGGACAGCTCGGGGTGGTCAGTCTTGGAATGTTGACTGATTTGGAGCACAGTGAGGCGCGCAAAGTGTTTCAGGGCGAAGCGATTTCATCGGACAACGTGATTGAGGTGCATCAGTTTTTGAAACACTATACTGGTGGCGTGGAGGCTCTTATCTAAGTATTATTGGGAATATTAATCAAGGGAGAATTTTTTTATGGCTGAATTAAAACTGGCAGTAACAACTCGTGAAAAAGTTTCTAGTAAAGTGTTGGAACGTTCTCGTAAAGAGGGGCGTATCCCGGCCGTCATGTATGGTCATGGTTCTGAAGCACAGATGCTATGGGTCAATGCCCTAGCCTTTTCCAAGACCTATGCCCAGGCGGGTGGATCTAGTATCATCAGTCTTGATGTCGAAAAAGGGAAGCCTGCCAGTGTCATCATCCATGCGCTCGCGCTGGATCCGATGACCAACCGGGTTGCTCATGTAGATTTCTTTCAGGTGCGGATGGATGAGGCTTTGGAAACACACGTGCCGCTTGAATTTGTCGGTGAGTCCCCAGCTGTTCGTGAGATGGGAGGTATTTTGGTTAAGACGCTGGAGGAAGTGCTGATCAGCTGTCTACCGAAAGATTTGCCGCACTTTTTGGAAGTGGACTTGACGCTTTTGACGGAATTGGAGGCCAATGTGCAGATTAAGGATATTAAAATTCCTGCCGGAGTGAAGATTCTGACCGACGAACTGACGACGATAGCGCTTGTTGAAACACCACGTACTGAGGCGCAAATGGCGGCTCTGGATGAGAAGATAGAAGCTGATGTCACCAAGGTGGAAGGCGTCGTGAAGGAAGAGACTCCCGCTGCCGAGGAAGAGAAAACAGAAAAGACAGAAGAGAAGAAGTAGCTCCTCTTCGTCCCTCTTTAAAAAAGACCCCACCTGAGGGGTCTTTTTGGTTGAGAACATATGGGTGTTATGGGAGCGCGAGCCACCTAAAGAGTTCTTCTTGTACTTTTGGGAAGAGGTTGGGAAGTTTTTCTTGTTCTTCTGGAGAGAAATTTTGTAGGACAAAATCATGTGAGGGCATACAGACGCCAGAGACTTCGGTGGGACGCCCGATGCCGAGCCGGATGCGAAAAAAATCCTGGGTACCGAGTTTTTCGATGATGTCGGCCACGCCATTGTGTCCAGCCGCTCGGGACGATCTGGTGACCCGGAGGTCGGCTGATGAGATATCCATATCATCGTGGATCACGGCGATGTCAGCCGGTGTGAGTTTATAGAATTGTATGAGCGCTCGCACCGCTGAGCCGGATTCATTCATAAAGGTGGTTGGCTTGACGAGCAGGACTTTTTCATTTTTCAGCAGCCCACTACTGACTTCGGCCAGCATTTTTTGGTTCTTAGCAAAAGCTTCGAAGGAAAACGCGTGCTGGAGGAAATCCAGGGCCAAAAACCCGATATTGTGGCGAGTGTGAGCATGCTGTGTTCCTGGGTTACCCAGGCCGATGATCAGTTTCATAGGTTTTTCGGTTATGCACTTTACGGATGAAGAAAGTCGGGAACTAATGAAGTTTTTTCCGGGGTTGGGGAGGGAGTGGTTCTGAGAAAGAAAAATCATCAGGAAGGTTTTGTTCTTGGTATTCTTCGACAGTCAAGGTCTCTGCCAGGTCATCACCGATGATGATGAGGAAGTCCGTGTCCTTTCCTGTTAGAAGGCTATCGGGTAGCGACACTGTTTTTTCCAAAGAGAATCTCTTTAAGAGCTCGTCGAGGCTGAATGGTTTTCGCAAAGCAGTCCTGTCTAGAATGATACTCTTTTCCGGTTGATTTTCAAAAGCAGGGAGTGGGGCCAGAGAAACCATGCCAAACCCCATTTCTGTTTCTAGGAGATTTTGCATTTTTCGAGCTTGGGGCATATTTTCTGGTAGGGCCAGCAGGGTGAGTGTGGCCGCCTCCTGAGCAATGTGCCCCCGTCGTTCTTTGAGTGTATCGAGGTGGAAGATTTGTTCGCTTTGATCTCGTATTTCACTCCAATTGCCCACTCGCGGAACAAGAATGAAGGCGGCGATGTCACCGACCTGTACGTGGGATACTCGTAGGAGGCTGTCTTTTTTCCAAGCGTCGATGACGACGGAGGTGATATTTTTGGTGTCGAGTGTCTTGGTGAGTTCCAGCAAACTGCTCATATCTTCGAGTGACATGTCTGTCTTGACGCTTTCACCCAAGGTATCAAACAGCTTGTTAACGGTGAAGATATTGAATAGCGTTCCTAAGGAGAAGGACTGGTCTTTGATGGCCTGAATGACCTGCTGTTGGCGCTTGGCTCGTCCGAAATCTCCTTCTGGGTCGTTGTGGCGTTCGCGGACATATTTGAGAGCGGTGGCACCGTCGAGCTTTTGCCAGCCTTGGTGAATCTCGAAGGTTTCGTAACTGTAGTTTTTTCCGGGATAACGTGGATCGTAGAAGTCACGCACGACGTCTACGTCTATGCCGCCTAACGTATCAACCGCCTTTTCAAAGCCATCAAAATCGAGGGCCACAAAATAATGGATGGGGAGCCCGGTGATATGTTCTACGGTCTTGCGGAGCACCTCTGCCCCTTTTTCCTGACTGATGCCATATTGGTAGAGGGAGTTGATTTTGGTGAAGAGGGTGGTATCGGTGATGGGGACGTAGAGATCACGCGGCAGAGAGAGCAGGGCAATTTTTTTTGTGGTACTGTCGATACTCATGACCATAACGGTATCGGTCAAATTTTTTCCGGGATAGTGCTCACCGGCTCGCCCTAAGAGCAAGATATTGATGCGTCCGGCAGATTCCCCTTGGAGCAGGGGTCGTTTTTGGGAGAGAAAGAGACTGGACAGATGACGCAGCTGAGAAACGAAGGAGCTCTTGGTCGGGTTTTCCAGGCTGATCGTTTGTCCGACGGCCACCCCTTTTAGGGCCAGAAAACCGATAACGCCGCAGAGTGTAATGACTATCAGGGAGAAGAGGACGATGATAGGTAGCCAGCGGGGGCGTTTTTTTCTGGGAGTCGGCCGAGTCTTGTTTCGGGCAATTTCTGGAGAAAGAGTACTGGTGATTGACGTCATTCCCAGCGGAAAACCGCCTGATGGAGTGCGGCGAACGGGAGGGATTTTCTGGAGGCTGTCCATAGGAGGCGGGGGGACCTTTTTCCCTTAAGCAAAGTGTTTTATGACTCTTGCCAAAGGGTGAAAAATCTGTTAGAATACCACTGTTTATTTGCTTTTTAGGTACTTATTTTTTATACGGTAACCATATGGAGGAATATCAGGAAGAACAGCCAGCCCAGGAGAAAAAAGAAGATTATTTGAGCATGGGAGGGCTTTTTATGGAGATGGTGAGAGTCTTCCTGTTGGCCGTAGTCATCATTATACCTGTTCGCGTTTTTTTATTCCAGCCTTTTTTTGTCCAAGGATCAAGCATGGAGCCGAATTTTCAGGACGGTGAGTATCTAATTATCAGCGAATTTGGGTACAAGAATACCGATCTTGGTTTGGCCTCTTTGCATGTGAGCGTACGACCTTTCAAAGAAATCGCGCGTCAGGATATCGCTGTGTTCCATCCTCCACAGAGTCCGGAGCAATTTTTTATTAAGCGGGTTATCGGTTTGCCGGGGGAAGCGATAGAAATCCGCCACGGGAAAGTCATCCTGTACAATTCGGAGCATGTGGATGGTTTTTATCTCGATGAGAGCGCCTACTTGGGTCCGGAGGTTTTGACCCACGATATGCCTCGTGTGGATATCAAAGAAGACGAGTATTTTCTGATGGGTGATAATCGCATGTTCAGTTATGACTCACGCGCTTTTGGCCCTGTCAAAAAAGACAAGGTGGTTGGTCGTGTTCTGTTGCGCGCTTGGCCGGTAGAGCATATGGCGTTCTACTAGCTTCAGTGCGATGCCTTACCTTTTTTATTGGTATTTAATTCTAAGTCAACTGCTATGCCTCAGAAGAAATCTCTCGGGAAGAAGTCCGTTAAAGCCGTTGTGAAAAAAGTGTCGAAAAAGACGGTTGCGGCGGCGAAGCCGGCCGGAGCGAAAAAAACTGCGGCGGGGGCCAGTCAGGAGGAGATGCTGCTGCAGACGTTGCGTGGTATGCGCGATATCTTGCCGGACGAGCAGCCTTACTGGGAACGGGTGCGGAAGGCGTTGACCCATGCTTCTTCAGAGTATGGATTTCGGCGTATCGATTTGCCCACGGTTGAATACGCTCATTTGTATTTGCGTACGATTGGTGAAGGGACAGATATTCTTGATAAGGAGATCTACCTTTTTAATACTCGGGGCGGAGACAAAGTGGCACTGCGTCCTGAAATGACGGCCGGACTCTGCCGTGCTTATATCGAACACGGTATGGGAATCCTGCCTAAGCCGATTAAGTTGTTTACCATGGGGCCGATTTTTCGCTATGACCGTCCGCAGGAGGGGCGCTACCGTGAGCACTGGCAAGCCAATTTCGATATGTTCGGCGAGAGCGATCCGATTCTGGATGCTCAGACGATTCAATTGGCCTATCGGGTTGTGCAGCAGTTGGGGTTGAAGAATATTGAATTCCAGGTCAACAGTATTGGTACTCCGGAATCGCGGCGTGAGTATGAGAAAGCGCTGGTGCGTTATCTGGAAGCGCAGAAATCAAAGTTGTGTCAGAATTGCCGCGAACGGCTGGCGACTAACCCGATGCGCATTCTCGATTGCAAGGAGGACAAGTGCATCCAGTTGACCGCCCATGCTCCGCAGTCGCTTGACTATCTCGATCAGGAGTCACGTGACCACTTCAAACATCTTCTGGAATATCTTGATGAGCTAGAATTACCCTACTCTATCAATACTCGGCTGGTGCGCGGTTTGGATTACTACACGAACACGGTTTTTGAAATTCGCTCGACGGACAGCGCTGGCAAGAATTACTCTTTGGGCGGTGGCGGTCGCTACAATCGTCTGATTGAAACTTTGGGAGGCGAAGCTACGCCGGCTATCGGATTTGGCCTCGGGCTTGATCGGATTGTGCTCGAGATGAAGCGTACCCAGGTGAAACCCTACCAAGAACCGAAGCCGCGAGTTTTTCTTGCTCAGCTTGGCGATATGGCCAAGAAAAAAAGCCTGCGTCTGTTCTCAGCGTTGGAAAAAAATGGTATTCTCATTGCAGAAAGCTTCGGACGGGGCAGTCTGCGTTCTCAACTCCGAGTGGCCAATCGCTTGGGAGTGGAAGTGACTATTATTGTCGGCCAGAAAGAAGCGCTGGATGAGACGGCTATCGTCAAGGACATGGTTTCTGGAACACAAGAGACCGTGACACAGGAGAAGTTGGTTGATGCGGTCAAAAAGATATTGAAAACGAATGTTACGCTTAGTGTTTAGGGATGTCTGACATATGGAAGACAATGTGTTTCTGAAAATTATTCGCAGAGAAATTCCCACGGAATTTCTCTATGAGGATGATGAGGTGCTCGCCTTTTATGACATTCACCCCATCGCGCCCGTGCACGTATTGATTATCCCGAAAAAGCCCATCGAAAGCATCGCCACTATGGAGGCGGCCGATGTCTCGGTGGTAGGCAAGATGTTTCTGGTGGCCCGGGATATCGCTCGCGACTTGAAAATTTCAGAGAAAGGGTATAAACTACTGGTCCGGGTAGGGAAAGATGGGGGACAAGAGGTCCCACACCTGCACCTGCACCTTCTCGGAGGGGCCCGGTTAAAAGAAGATATTCACCCTGTATAAATAGTCTCGGTGGATTGCTTTCACTCTCTATGGGTGGAAGAACATAGGAAAGGAGGGGTTAGTATGATCCAAGTAAAAAGAAAAGAGCGAGAAACAGCGGAAAGTCTTATTCGGCGTTTTTCTCGTCGTGTGCAGCAAAGCGGCGTCTTGAGACAAGTGCGCAAGCTGCGTTTTCGCGTTGAGGAAAAAAGCCGTGATAAGCGGCGTTCAGAAGCTCTCTACAAAGTAAAAATTCGTAAAGAAATTACCCGGTTGAAGAAGCTCGGCAAGTTTGATGATGAAGCGCTCCGTGATATCAAGAAAAAGATTTAAGCTTTTTGGCTATGACGCTCTACCAAACTATTGGAGAAGATTTGAAGCAGGCGATGAAATCTGGCGATACTTTTCGTCGTGATACGCTTCGTCTGCTTCAGAGTGCTGTGAAAAATGTCGCTATCGAGAAGCGCCAGTCTCCCGACGCGCTCTCTCAAGAAGAAATCGAAGAGGTGCTCCGTCGGTTGGTGAAGCAGCGCAAGGACAGCGTCGAACAATACCGCGCCGGTGCCCGCGAGGACTTGGCGGCAGCGGAACAGGCGGAGCTTGATCTTTTGGTGGGTTATCTGCCGGCCGCGATAGGGGAGGCGGAGCTGCGAGCCTTGGTAGCGGAGACGCTTCAGGAGCATGGTCTGACCGCTCGCTCTCAGATGGGGCAGGCTATGGGGGTGGTCATGAAAAAGGTCGGCGTGCGCGCTTCCGGAGACGATGTGCGCACCATGGTTGAAGCCTTGCTTATATAATCTATGGACGTTGTCGTTCATTACACAGCAGAAGTACCCACTCCTTTGGGAGAGTCGTTTTTTTTAGAGGTGGCTCATGAAACGCTCACGCGTTGTCCTCTGCCGGTGTTGGGGGAAAAAAAGATTACGCTCAATGCCATTGCTGTTTCGCCGGAAAGGATTACGGCCCTGAATGAACAGTATCGCGGCAAGGCGGCGGTGACGGATATTCTTTCTTTCGGAGAATACACTGACACGAATGCGTTATCGGAAGAAAAAAAGAAAGACCTGTTTTTGGGAGAGTTGTTTTTTTGTCAGGATTTTATCGAGCAGGCAGCCAAAGAAGACCAGGTCTCTTTGGAGCGAGAGATGGCCTATATCTTTTCTCATGGCATACTGCATCTTCTAGGGTATAATCATAGTGAAGAGATGTTTACCCTGCAGGACGCGGTCACTGACAGCCTCTCGCCTGTGACAACCAGTAACTAAAACACATATCAATTATGAGACATATCGCGAAGAGCTTTTTCCATGCTGCGAAGGGAATTATTTATACGCTTCGTAATGAAAGAAATTTTCAAATAGAATCTGCCGCCGCCGGAGTCGTTTTTTTGCTGATGTTTCTCCTGCCTGTTTCGCAGATGGAACGGGTGGCCTTGGTGCTTGCTATCATGTTGGTCTTGAGTTTTGAACTGATCAACACGGCCCTGGAGCGGGTGATGGATATTTTGAAGCCGCGGGTGCATCCGTACGCGCGCGTCGTCAAAGACGTCATGGCCGGTGCGGTACTCGTTGCTTCTTGTGGAGCCCTCTTTATTGGGGCTATCATTTTTTTCCCCTATTTTTATCCGTAGAATCATGTATGGGAGGAGTATGATGTATCTGGACGGGAATTTTTTTGCAGGAGCCTCTCTTTCGGGGTATAATACGAGGCAGAGAGCTCTCCGTGGGAGAGAGCTTGAATTTCTTTTTTGCTTGTGAGATTTTTCTTATGTCGAAAGGCCATTATCATGTAGGGCTGGATATCGGTTCTGCCAACATCCGAGTTGTCATCGCCCAGGAGCTTCCTGAAGAGGAACTGCTGCGCATTGTCGGTGTCGGCGTTGTTCCGTCGGAGGGTATCAGGCGTGGGTCAGTGGTCAATGTGGAGGCGGTGGCCAAGGCTTCTAATAGTGCCCTGGAACAGGCCGAGCGCATGGCGGGCCATCCGGCGGAAACCGTGGTGGCTAGCATCCCGGGGACCGAGATTGACTGCCAAATGGCTTCTGGGGTGATTGCGGTCGGGCGAGCCGACGGGGAGGTTACTTTTGATGATATGACCCGAGTCTTGGAAGAGGTGCAGGCCCGTTTTTCCTTGCCTTTGAATCGCGAAATCATTCATGTTATTCCCAAGGATTATCGTTTGGATGATCAGAAAAATATTAAAGATCCGTTGGGCATGCGCGGCGTGCGTCTGGAGATGAACGCGCTCATCGTCAGCGATAGCAGTTCCCATCTTAAAAATATCAGTCGCAGTTTGGAGCAGGCTGGCACCAATGCTGATAGCTTTGTCGTCGAGCCGTTGGCTTCGGCTGAGGCGGTGTTTCACCAGAAACAGAAAGAATTGGGGACGGTGCTCATCAATATCGGTGGGAGTACGACGTCGCTAGCCGTTTTTGAGGATGGTGATTTACTCCATTTGGCTGTGCTCCCCGTCGGCGGCATGCACATTACCAATGATATCGCTATTGGGATCCGCACTTCGATTGAGGTGGCGGAAGCGGTGAAACTGCAGTACGGGACGGCCCTTCCTGACGATGTGAGCAAGAAGGAAGAAATTGATTTGAGTATCTTTGATTCCCAGGAAGAAGGACTGGTCTCACGTCGGCATATCGCTGAAATTATCGAGGCTCGGCTGGAAGAGATTCTTCTTTTTGTAAATACGGAACTCAAAAATATTGGCCGAGAGGGATTGCTTCCTGGAGGAGCTATTCTCACTGGCGGCGGGGCGCTCTTGCCAGGAGCGGTGGAACTGACCAAAAACGTGCTTCGTCTGCCGGCCCAGATCGGTTACCCGAAACCATTAGGGGGTATTTTGGATCAAGTGGACAACCCAGAGTTCGCCACGGTGATTGGGTTGGTGCTCCTTGCTCAATCGGCAGGCCTTCAGAAAAAGACCTTTGTTACCCGGAAATTTTGGAACGTGATGCCGGAGAGTATACAGGGGCTGGCCAACAAGGTGAAACATTGGTCGGCACGTTTTCTCCCGTAGATTTTTCTCAGAAAAGAAAATATAAAAATAAAGGCATTTTTAGAGCTCAAAGGCCGGAACACTCTGGTTTTGGGTCTTTCTTGACACTCGATATTTACTTGTGATAGAGTGTATCTTCGGTACGTTCCACGCTTGTGTGGGGAGCGAAAAGAGCAGTATACTACTGGCATTGACGAAAGGCGCAATTTTTCTAATCAACTTCTGAAGAAGACGTATGGCTGAGATCAAACCCGATATCGAGACTTTTGCAAAGATCAAGGTGGTAGGTGTAGGTGGTTCTGGCAATAATGCCATCTCACGGATGATTGACGCTAAAATTAAAGGCGTTGAGTTTGTGGCCATCAACACGGATGCTCAAGCACTCCATCATTCGAAAGCACAGGAGAAAGTACATATTGGAAAAAATCTTACCAAGGGTTTGGGCGCCGGCATGAATCCGGAAATCGGACGCCAGGCCGCTGAAGAAAACCGCGATGAAATTCAGGAAGTGCTCAAGGGGGCAGACATGGTTTTTGTGGCCTGTGGTTTAGGCGGCGGTACTGGTTCTGGGGCTGCACCTATCGTGGCGGAGACGGCTAAGGAATTGGGCGCGCTGACGGTTGGCGTGGTGACCAAGCCGTTCGCTTTTGAAGGATCGCAGAGACGGGCCATCGCTGAAGAAGCTTTGGAAAACTTGAAGGACCGCGTCGACACACTCATTACTATCCCGAACGACAAACTGCTTTCTATCATTGATCGCAAGACAACGCTGGTCAACGCCTTTCGTATTGTCGATGATGTACTCCGCCAGGGTGTCCAGGGTATTTCCGATTTGATTACCAAGCCCGGCATCGTCAATGTCGACTTTGCTGACGTACGTGCCATCATGGAGGACAGTGGCAGTGCTTTGATGGGCATTGGTATTGCTTCTGGTGAAAATCGGGCCGCTGAGGCCGCCAAGGCCGCTATCAACAGTCCGCTTTTGGAACTTTCTATCGATGGGGCCAAAGGAGTGCTCTTCAATATTTCTGGTTCCAGTGATTTGGCCATGTTAGAAATCAACGAAGCTGCCAACATTATTACCGAGAACATTGATACGAACGCCAAGGTTATCTTTGGTGCCGTGGCCGATGACCAGATTCGCAAGGGTGAAGTGCAGATTACGGTGGTCGCCACTGGTTTTGATATTCCTCGTTCCAAAGACGCTTCGGTCGGGCTGGTCAATCGTGTGCCGAGTATGGCCACTCGTCAGAAAACCGCCCAGGCGGCTGGTGAGGAAGATCGTAGCAAGGACGAAGAAGAAATTTTGGATGAAGTGATTGCTTTTCCGACTCGCAAAATCGAACAGCCGGTAATGATCATCGAAGAAAAAATTCAACCCCGGAATATAAACAGCCGGGCCGAATCCAAGGAATTAGTAGAAGAGGAAGACTTGGAAATCCCCGCCTTTATCCGGCGCAAAATGAAGAAGTAGTCCTGCCACCACAACACCTCCCTCAGGGAGGTGTTTTGCTTTTCTGGCAGAAGAAAGAGTATAATGGCGCTAGGAAGTATTTTTTCTTGAGTTATAAGTTTTTTCATGTATGCGTTGTCCGTTTTGTAATCATGAAGATACCAAAGTAGTGGATTCCCGCGAGACCCAGGAGGGGCGGGCTATTCGCCGTCGACGCCAGTGTAACCACTGTGATGCGCGTTTCAGTACCTATGAGGAGGTGGAGATTTTTCGTTTACTGGTGGTGAAGAAGGACGGCCATAAGGAAGAATATGACAAAACGAAAATTGAAAAAGGTTTGCGGCGGGCTTTTGAAAAGCGCCCGTCTTCTGAAGAGCGCATCGAGCGTATCATGGGAGAAATAGAGTATACCCTTCATGAAAAACAGGCGCGAGAAATAGAGAGTCGAGAGATCGGTAGTCTGATTATGGAAAAACTAAAGGCTGTTGATGAGGTGGCCTATATTCGTTTCGCCTCAGTCTACAAATCATTTGGGAGCGCAAAGAGTTTTCGTAAGGCGTTGGAAACACTTGAGTAAGCGTCAGATGGAAAAGGACCGGGTATTTTTTTGGGGCATCATTTGTTTTATCACCGGTGTGGGCATCGGTGCCTGCTACGTTCTCCCGTTTCCCTTTTTATGGTATCTCGCTATTGCCCTCTGGGGGGCGATTTTTTGTGTCTTTCCCCGACGGGAAATTTTTTTGGTGAGTGTAGGTGTCCTTGTTTTTTTAGGAGGGGCGCAACTGGCTTTGAGAGAAAAAACAACTTTTGATCAGCTCTTTATTCCCGTGACCGCGACGAGCGGTGTGGCGAGGGTTATCAATAATCCCGAAGAAAAAAGTTTTTTTCAGAAAGTGATTTTGCGCTTTGAAAGTTGTACGACAGAGACGTGTCCCAAAAAAGATGTTTTGTGGCAGGCGCCGCGCACGGAGGGGATACAGGCGGGTGATTTGGTCCGGATAACGTGTCAATTGGAACGGCCGGAAAACTTCAGTGCGGACTTCGATTATCGGATGTTTCTGGCCAAAGATGGTATTGGCTTTCTTTGCCAACACGCCTCTACTGTCCACACTTTGGAGCCAGATGCCTGGGGTCGGGCCATGGCGGCCGTCTACACCCTAAAACACGCTCTTGAGCGGGCTCTTTCTGGGAGCATCGCGGAACCGGAAGCTGGTTTAGCCAAGGGGCTTTTGTTGGGTGGTGATGACTATCTCCCAGATAGTCTCAAGGAGGCGTTTCGTCGGGTGGGGCTGACCCATATGGTGGCGGTTTCCGGATACAACATTACTCTGATTGCTCAGGGGCTGCTGGTGGTAGGACTTTTTTCCGGTTTATGGCGCAAGCATGCTTTGTGGGGCGCTTTTTTTGGTATTGTCTTTTTTATTCTCATGATCGGGGCTCCGGCTTCTGCCACCCGGGCTGGGCTGATGGCCGGAGTGGCCTTCGCTGCTTTACAAGCTGGGAGACTCTCTCGACCGGTCAACGCCTTATTGTTGGCAGCCGGGCTGATGCTTCTTTTTCAGCCCCTCATTTTGCTTTATGATCTCGGATTTCAGCTGTCGTTTTTGGCCACGCTGGGGATTATTATTTTTTCCTCTTATCAGGAGCGGTTGTTGCCCCGCCCATTTTTTGGGAGGAGCTTGATAGAAATCATGCTTATGACGGTAGCGGTAGAGCTGTTTGTCCTGCCGATTATTCTTTTTTCTTTTCATTTCTTTTCCCCGCTTATTATCATCGGGAACTTTCTTATTATCATCGTTCCGGTCGCGATGGCTCTGGCCTTTTTGACCGGCGTGCTTTTTCTGGTTCTGCCGGGCGCGCATGTGGTGTTTTCTTGGTTGGCCTTTGGTCTGCTTTCCGCCATTACGAGAAGTGTTGAATGGTTGGGGAGTCTGCCACATACCAGTGTCGCTGTAGAGCAGTTCGGGCTGAAGAGTCTGATTGCCTGGTATCTTATGCTCTTTTTTCTTGTCAGGTTCGCGGAGAGATACTATGCTCAGAAGAGCTATGACTATGAAGCATAAAGTACGGATTGTTTTTTTCTTGGCCGGCGTCGTCATGCTGAGCACATTTTTCTTGTGGTTATTGCTCTCTCAGTACGAACAAACGAGTGTGGTGTTTCTCAACGTCGGGCAGGGCGATGCCATTCTTCTTTCCCAGGGTTCTTATCAGGTTTTAATCGATGGTGGGAGAAGCGGCAAAGATCTCTTGGCGCGTCTGGGACGGCACGTACCTTTTTGGGACAGGAAGATTGAAGTAGTCATTGCCACTCATCCGGATGCTGACCATATAGGTGGTCTCTCCAGCCTGTTGCGGGCGTATCAGGTGGATCAGGTGTTCACTACGGGAGCCGAGAGCGAGACGGAAACCTGGCGGCTGTTTCGAGATGGCGTGGTGAAATCTGTGGGACATGAGCCCACCACTCTTTTTCGTGGAGGAACTATTGAATTTCCGGCTGGGGGAAAATTGAGCGTGGAATATCCTCTCACTCCACTCCCGAAAGCTGCGGCGGACACCAATGAGGGGAGTATCGTGGCCCGCTTCGTGTACGGCGAAACGAGTTTTCTTTTGACCGGTGACCTCCCTCGCGAGGAAACCGTGCTGCCCGACGAAGCACCGGTCAGTGTTTTGAAGGTGGCCCACCATGGCTCCAAATACTCGACCAGTGCTTCTTTCCTTGATCGTATAAAGCCAGAGGAGGCGGTGCTTTCGGTAGGGAAAAACAGCTACGGTCATCCTGACCCGAGCGTGGTGGAGCGCCTGCAGCAAAGAGGCACCCGTATTCACCGCACGGACCAGGAAGGAGATATTCGGTACCGTTGTCTTCAGGACCTGCAGCGCTGTTACTTCTTGCCCTAGTTTGGGCGCGTTGCCAAGGTAGGCGCGGCGGTGTATACTGGGTTTCGTCACGTGTCAAAGAGCGCAGGATTGCCATTTTTTATGCTCTGTGTCATAGTGTGGACGTTGTGACCGTATAAGTTTTTTATTGAAGATAATTCTATGCAGCACGCACATCCGAAAAAAGAGCGGACGCTTGTTATTCTGAAGCCGGACACCATCCAGCGCTCCTTGGTAGGGGAAGTCCTGCACCGTCTTGAGCGCACGGGATTGAAATTCATCGCCATGAAACTGTTTGTTCCGGTGGCGGATCAGTGCTGGAAACACTACAACAAAGACGAAGAATGGTTTCTCAAGAAGGGGAGCCGCATCGTAGAAGACCGGAAAGAACATGGATTGCCGGTGGAAAAAGAGGCTCTGGAATACGGCAAGGATATCATTACGGCCAATGTCAATTTTCTCACTTCCGGACCGGTGTTGGGTTTGGTGATTGAGGGGAACCAGGCGGTGGCCATTGTCAAGAAATTGGTAGGTGGTACTGAGCCAACTACTTCTGACGTGGGAACCATCCGGGGCGATTTGACGGTGGATTCTTATTCTCTCTCATCTTTGGATAATCGGGTGGTGAGAAACCTGGTCCACTGTTCAGACAGTCCGGAAGAAGCGGAACGAGAAATCCCGCTTTGGTTTGGCGAGTCAGAGATTTTGAAATATCGTTTAGTTCAGGAGCAGGTGCTCTATGACGTTAACCTCGATGGTATCTTGGAATAACAAAACAAGCCGTTTTTTAGTGTGGTGTGAAGAAGAGCCCTATAGAGGGCTTTTTTCGTACCATTGACAATACTATCTAATTACCGTATAATGTGTTGTATATCAGGTCACAAACTTGGTATGTCAGTTTGGATGGGGTGAGTTAATTTCAAGCAACAAAGCAACATAAGGAGAGACAAGTGGCAAAAAATGAAGAGAACATAAACGGGTTTCGGAGCCAGCAAAGAGGCTTCGTGAATATTGGCAGGACGCCAACAGGGGGGCAAGTTCCTTCTCAGCGTTCTCGACAACCTGAATCGGCCTGGGGGGATTCTAAACCCCTTGCTCCGTTCAATATCCGTTACGATTTTCACGAGGGCGATTCTCGCCTGCCGCGAAAACTCAAATAGTCGGCAACGCCGACGCAATGAGGGGAGCAGCTACTTGGCCGCTCCCTTTTCAATTGTCTCAATCTTTGCTATGCTCAATTTTGCTTCATGCAAAAGAAGCGGGGTATCGTATAGTGGTAGTACGCAAGGCTGGGGGTCTTGTAGTAGCGGTCCGATTCCGCTTACCCCGACAGTTTTCATTGAGTGACCAACAGAAATTTACAAGGGTGCAATAATCAAGAAAAACCCCAGCTACCAGCCGGGTTTTTTGTTTTGCTTTGAGGAGCGAGGCCACCTGACTACTCTTGACAAAAAGTCATTTTAGGAGTACAATAAAGGGTTCCTTTTTGGATGGATTTTGGTGATCCCAGGTCCCAAGAAGTCTCGAAAGGGGCTTGTCAAAAAGGTGGTTCTTTATAACCCGAGGTTTTCCCCATCTTTGTCAGCATGCGAGGGGTGACCCTCATTTTCCGCAAAGGAAATATCATGTCAGACTCAGACGTAGATTTCTCGTCCCTTATTTTGGGAAGAGGACAAGGGAGCCAGTGTTCAGCACTGGTCATAGAGCCGGAGCAGGAATCGATGCTCCGGGAGCAGTTTCATGTCCTGCGTTTCCGTTCCTTTGGGGGGTGGGAAGGTAGTGACCCGTGGCTTGGCCAGGAGCGTGACCGGTACGATCAGTGTTCACCTTTTGTGGTGGTAGTTTGGGAGGGGGTTGTCGTGGCTGGTTGCCGTCTCATCGATGGCGAGCAGGTAAGGATCACCCTTGATTCTACTCTTATCGCTCCTGGGCGACACTTCGAGATCTCCCGGATGCTCATTCGGAGTGAAGTGCAGGATCGGGCAACACGTGATCGGGTGATGTTCACCCTCTGCCAGGCGGTAGCTGAGTACGCTTTTGGGTGTCGCGGTTACAACGATCTGAATTGCGATATGCGTCTGCCATTCTATGTAGCACTCCACCGGATTTTCGGGGAGCACTTGGAGAAGATTGGCGAGCGCCACAATGTCAAGAAGCACGGCGAGACACTCATTTTGGTACCGACCCGCATCAGAGCGTCGTCGGTCCCTGCAATGCGCCAGCGTTTTATGCAACGATTGCAGGCGCCGGCAGTATTTGCTCAGGCGGCCTAGGCCAGAAGATCAGAACCAAATAAAGTCCGCATGGCAATGCCATACGGACTTTTTTCTTATCTTTCGGAATTGAGTGGCCGAAGGAAGGGTGTGTGATTTTTGTGATTTTTTCTGTATAAAAAAACTCCCAGCGCCAGAGCGAGGGAGTTTTCTTTGGCACTAGTTTTAGGCGGTGGTTTTGGCCAGGGTGCGCATGGTTTTGGCTGAGAGCTTCAGTTTGAGCCCACCAACGCGCTTGGTCTGGATATTGATCTTGAAGGTGCGTCGGGTAGCGATGTTCGAATGGCTGCGAGCATTGCCCGTTTGGGTTCCGCGACCAGAAATTTGACAGGTTCGGCTCATAAAGATACTTGAGATATTACTTTGAGTACGGTATCATACCTTTATGGTAATGTCAAAGCCCAAATGTCAAATGCCCAGGGCACCCATTCGGTTGTTGAGAACTTTGGCTTTTGCGCTTAGGGATTTTGGCTGGTATCGATAATTGAGATTTTGAAATGTATTTGATATGGGTAATGAAATTGTTCTTGTCGGTTTTTATATCTTCACCCTGATTTATTCGGTGATTCTCCATGAGGTATCGCACGGAGTAGTGGCGTTGTGGCTCGGTGACCAGACGGCCAAGTATGCCGGTCGTTTGAATCTCAATCCGCTCAAACACATCGACCCCTTTGGATCGGTGGTGTTGCCAATCCTCTTGTTTGTTACCACGGGCTTTGCTTTCGGTTGGGCCAAGCCGGTGCCGTACAATCCTTATAACTTGAAAAATCAGAAGTGGGGCCCAACCATGGTAGCCTTGGCCGGTCCGGGATCTAATCTCCTGATTGCTTTTGTGGCAGCGCTGATTGCCAAGTTGCTACCGCTGACGCTTTTGGCTAAGACGGATATTTTGGAGCGTTTCATCGGTGTGATTGGTGGGAGAGGAGACTTTCTGGAACGTTTCGGACTGTTGGCGCAGGCATTGTCCGGTTCGCTCCCCAATATTCTCTTCGGTCTTCTGCTTTTGGTTATTTTTTGGAACGTGGTGTTGGCCTGCTTCAATCTTCTGCCGGTTCCACCTTTGGATGGTTCCAAGATTCTCTATACCCTGTTTCCTATCAAGGAGCGCACTATGCTCCTTTTGGAGCAGTATGGGCTCTTTTTGCTCATTTTTGTCATTTTCTTTCTTTCCGGGCCGATTAGCTTGTTTATTAATTTTGTTTTGAGTCTTTTTCTGCGCTTTACCTTCTAGCTGATACGGGCGGTATGCAGAATATCTCCTGAAGAGGTAACGGGGTTGACAATAAAGACACTTTTCTCTAGTATAGGTTATACGGAAAAGCTAGAGCCTTTTCTGTTTTCTTACAGTCTCTTTCTTGAGAACTTCTAAAATATCATTATCTAAACGCTTAATTTTGTGGCTACGATCAATCAGCTCATCAAGCATCCCCGGACGTCTGATAAGAAGAAGTCAAAATCTCCGGCCATGACGTATTCTATTAATACCGTCAAGAACCGAGATACCTTTCATAACAGCCCTTTCAAGCGTGGCGTGTGTATCAAAGTATCTACGACCACTCCGAAGAAACCGAACTCCGCTCTGCGAAAAATCGCTCGTGTGCGTTTGACCAACGGTATGGAAGTCACGGCCTATATCCCTGGTGAGGGGCACAACCTTCAGGAACACTCGATTGTGATGATTCGCGGTGGCCGGGTGAAAGATTTGCCGGGTGTACGGTATCACATCGTCCGGGGTATTTTCGATGCTGCTGGTGTCGCTCGCAAGCAGAGCCGGAGCAAGTACGGTGCCAAGAAAGACAAGAAGAAGGACTAAAGAAAATAATTTTCAATTTACAAGCACCAATTTTCATTGAATTTTCAATACATCAAATACTCAATGTAAATCTCAGTGGTATGTTTGGAAAATTGAAACATTGAGAATTTTTTGGAAATTGGAAATTGATAATTGGAAATTCATAAAGATATGCCACGAAGAAAACGACAATTTGCCCGTGAATGGAAGCCTGATACGCTGTATGCCAATCCTTTGGTTGGTCATTTTGTGGGTATGATTATGTGGAATGGGAAGAAGAGCGTGGCTGAGAAGATCATCTATGATGCTTTTGATGTTATCCATGAGCGCACCAAGAAGGGTGGTCTCAATACTTTCGAACAAGCTATCAAAAACGTTTCTCCTTTACTGCAACTCAAGAGCCGTCGAGTGGGTGGCGCCAACTATCAGGTGCCGGTCCCGGTATCCGGCGAACGGCGTCAGGTACTGGCCATGCGTTGGATTCGTGATGCCTGCCGCAAACGCAAGGGGAAGAGCATGGCTGAGAAATTGGCTGATGAACTCTTGGATGCGGTCAACAAGACGGGTACGGCCATGAAGAAACGCGAAGAAACCCATCGTATGGCGGAAGCTAACAAGGCTTTTGCTCACTTCGCCTAGTATTGAAACAGTTTTCAATTTACGAATTTTCAATCAATGATGCGGTGGTTCAGTTTTGGAAATTGAAAATTCTTTTTTTGTTTATAAATTTAAAATAATAAACTTTTTCTGATTATGGTTCGCAAGACCCCTATCGAGAGATATCGCAATATCGGTATCATCGCTCATATCGACGCTGGGAAGACCACCACTACCGAGCATATTTTGTTTTACACGGGGATTACCCACAAGATTGGCGAGGTGCACGAGGGAGCGGCCACCATGGACTGGATGGAACAGGAACGTGAACGTGGTATCACTATTACGTCTGCTGCCACTACGTGTTACTGGAAAGACCATCACATCAATATTATCGATACGCCCGGACATGTTGATTTTACCGTGGAAGTGGAGCGTTCTTTGCGTGTGCTGGATGGTGGTGTCGTCGTGTTCGATGGCAAGGAGGGTGTGGAGCCGCAATCAGAAACTGTGTGGCGCCAAGCGGAAAAATACAAAGTGCCGCGCATGTGTTTCATTAACAAGATTGACAAAGAGGGTGCGGTGTTCGAAGATGCCATTTCTTCTATTTGGAACCGCCTCACGCCGCACGCGGTGGCTATTCAGTACCCGATGGGGCTGCGTGGAGATTTCTACGGCTTAATCGACCTCATGACGCTTAAGGCCTATACCTTCGAAGGGGAGATGGGGGAAAAAGTGATTGAGGGAGAAATCCCAGCCGAGTATCTCGACAAGGCCAAAGAGTGGCGCGAGAGAATGGTGGAAAAAATCGCCGAAACGGACGATGCTTTGACAGAAAAGTTTATCGGTGGGGAAGAGATTTCCGTAGAAGAATTGAAAAAGGCACTCCGTCAGGCCACGATTGATGTACGTTTGCACCCGGTCATGACCGGAACAGCTCTTCGCAACAAGGGCGTTCAACTCGTTTTGGATGCAGTAGTGGACTATCTACCGTCACCAGTCGATATCCCTCCGGTTGTCGCTACTGATCCGGAGACGGGCGAGCCGGTGGTGCGGGAGACGCGCAATGATGAAAAATTTTCTGCGTTGGCTTTCAAGGTGGCGACTGACCCGTTCGTTGGTCAGCTGACTTTTTTCCGGGTCTATTCCGGTACCGTCAAGGCTGGTTCGTACGTGCTCAACTCTACCAAGAATGAAAAAGAACGTATTGGACGAATCTTACGTATGCACGCCAATCATCGTGAGGAAATCGAGGAATTGACGGCGGGAGATATCGGTGCCTTAGTGGGGATGAAAGTCACGACCACTGGAAACACACTGTGTGATATCGATGCTCCAGTGATTCTTGAGTCCATTACTTTTCCGGAACCGGTGATCGACATTTCTGTGGAACCGAAAACCAAGGCTGACCAAGAGAAAATGGGCATGGCTTTAAAGAAACTTCTCGAAGAAGACCCGACTTTCCGGGTGCACACTGATGAAGAAACGGGCCAGACGATTATGTCCGGTATGGGCGAGTTGCACCTTGATATTCTCGTCGACCGTATGCGTCGCGAGTTCAAAGTGGAAGTGAACGTCGGTCGTCCGCAAGTAGCCTACCGTGAAACAATTCGCACCATGGCTGAAGCAGAAGGTAAATATATCCGTCAATCAGGTGGTCGCGGACAGTATGGCCACTGTTGGGTCCGTCTGGAGCCCAACGAGGTGGGCAAGGGCTATGAATTTTTCGATGAAATCAAGGGTGGCGTTATTCCTCAGGAATTTATCAAACCAATCAATAAGGGTATCGAAGAAGCTACTCAGACCGGTGTTTTGGCCGGTTACCCAGTTGTTGACATCAAGGCCACGGTCTATGATGGTTCTTACCATGATGTGGACTCATCCGAAGCGGCTTTCAAGATTGCTGGATCGCTCGCCTTTAAGGAAGCGATGCGCAAAGCCAAGCCGGTGATTTTGGAACCAATTATGAAAGTGGTAGTGATTACGCCTGAAAACTTCATGGGCGATATCGTGGGCGATATTTCGGCTAAGCGTGGCATCATCAAGGAAATGAACGCTCGTGGCGAAGGGGCTGCTCAGGTGAAAGAAATCCACGCGGAAGTGCCACTTTCTGCAATGTTCGGTTACGCTACTCAGATGCGCTCCATGTCCCAGGGACGGGCCAGTTATTCGATGGAGTTCGGCCATTATGCCGAAGTGCCGAACAACGTGGCCACAGAAATTATGGGTGCCCGCGCTACGGATGCTGCTAAGTAGTCATTCTGTGAGACTTTGATCCGGAGAAAGAGGAGGGAGCGGGGTTGACAGAAATCGTGCCAGTTGATATTATAGCGAGTGACGCTTTTTGTGAGCAATTTTTCGTTTTTATCTGCGAAAAGACTCGCAGGAAATGAGCTTCGTAAATATATTATAATTCGTTTGAATAAAAAGGTTATGGCAGAGCAATTCAATCGTAGTAAGCCGCACGTAAACGTCGGTACTATTGGCCACGTTGACCAC
>JBBQYU010000006.1:0-29708 GCA_038208355.1 Candidatus Moraniibacteriota bacterium | reverse complement strand
GTTTCTGAGGAGATGCACCAGGAACTGGGACTGCCGTATCGGAAGCTCCAGATTTGCACCGGAGATATGAGCGCCGGCAAGTATCGTGCTTTCGATTTGGAAGCCTGGATGCCGGGTATGAATCGTTACGGCGAGACGGGCTCGGCCAGCAACTTCCTCGATTGGCAAGCGCGCCGCCTCAACGTGAAGTATCGGGAGACCAAAACAGGTGAAAAGAAATACGTTTATATGCTCAATAATACGGCGTTACCGAGCCCACGCATTTTTATCGCTATTCTGGAAAACTACCAGCAGGCTGATGGTAGCGTGACGGTACCAGAGGTACTCCGGCCGTTTGTCGGGAAAGATGTGCTCCGGCCGAAGGAGATTTTGCAGGAAAAGTAGCGGTGGGTTGACCGAAGTGCCTGATTACAGGTACAATGGTTTTGTTTTGTATTTGGGTGCGTAGCTCAGTCGGTAGAGCAGTGGCCTTTTAAGCCAACGGTCGAGGGTTCGATTCCCCCCGCACCCACCAATGACAGGCAAGAAGCTTCCTTCTGGGAGCTTTTTGTTTATTATTATGAGACGAGGCAGGGAATCGAAGGGCGTGAGTAGAAAGCGAGCGAGCGCAGCTTTCTGTGTGTAGCGCCCAGGCCCTGAGTCGGAGCGAAGGGGATTCCCCCCGCACCCACCAATGACAGGCAAGAAGCTTCCTTCTGGGAGCTTTTTGTTTATTGTAAGCCTCCTTTCACTTCACTCTTTTTATTGCTATAATTGAGGGGTAAAAAACAAATTTTTCTATGATTACAAGAATTATCGGTGTGGCGTTGGGAGTAGTTCTCCTTTCGGGATGTTCTGTGAAGCTGCCGATTGCTGGGTCAGCCCTTTCTACGGGCGGGGGAAGTCTGTGGCAGTCTTCTGATGGTGGCGCAACATTTGTGGCCAAGGTAGCCATTGATGAAAAGCAAAAAATTCCCGCGGTAGATGTGGTGAGTTTGGTTTTTCATCCCACTGATCATCGGGTGATGTATATGGGGACGGTGAGCGGCGGATTATTTAAAACCGTTGATGGAGCGGAACATTGGGAAAGGATGAATTTTCCACCCGTGAAGAATTATGGACTGGCTATCAGTAGTATGAATGGGGATGAAGTGTACGCGAGTGGAATCCTGAGTGGCACGGGAAAGATTTATCAATCGCAGGATGCTGGGAAAAATTGGAAGGAACTCTATACGGAGCCAGGACAAGGAACGGTGATTACGGCATTGGCCTCTCACCCTGATTATCCGGATACGTTGTATGCCGGTACGAGCGCAGGCGTCATCATCAAGAGTGTTGATGGCGGTAAAACATGGAAGAATCTGACGGCTGCCAAGGGCCCGGTGACCAAGATATTGTTCCAGAGAGGTTCTCCTGACAAGGTGACGATTCTGGTTTTTGAAAAAGAAGTTATTGTCTCGAGTGACGGTGGAAAAACCTGGGACAGCGATACGGCGCAAAACTTTCGGCCATCGGCATCCAGGAGTAGCGGAAGTTCTACGAGTTCTATTCAGACGAATCCGAACGGGATAGTTTCTATTGCTGGTGATACGAAACAATCAGGTATTCTTTATGCGGGAGCAAAAAATGGCCTTTTCAGGAGTGTTGATAATGGGAAAACGTGGGTGGCACTCAATATCATAGAAAGCTCCAAGAAGTTCCCGATCCGTTCTGTTGCCATTAATCCAAAGAATCCTAGTGAAGTGGTCTATGCCTCTGGTGGAGCTTTTTACAAGTCTCTTGATGGAGGCGTGAGGTGGGCGACTACGCAACTGGAGATTGATCGTGGCGTGAGCGTGATAGAATACGATCCTCAGGATACAGGGGTCATTTATTTCGGACTGAAGAAGTTTTAAGAGTGGGGGTAACTTTTAAGAGAAGTTTATGATAAAAGAATTGATTGAAGGAAAGAGGCAAGAGTTTGGAAGTTCAGTGGATCATTTTACTGATGAGGCCGCCAAGATTCGGACCGGCCGAGCGCACCCCGGACTGGTAGAAAATCTACTGGTTGATTATTATGGTACGAAGACTCCGCTCAAACAAATTGCTAACATCAATATCCCAGAGGCTCGCCAGATCCTGATTCAGCCCTGGGATAAAGGAAGCCTGGTTATGATTGAAGCGGCTCTTCGTGAATCAGATTTGGGACTGAATCCCGGAAATGATGGTCAGGCTTTGCGGATTATTCTTCCTTCGTTGACCGAAGACCGGCGGAAAGATTTGGTCAAGGCGCTTAATCAGCGAGCAGAAGAAGGGCGCATAGCTATCCGTAATGTCCGGGAGGATATCTGGAAAGATATTCAGGATATGGAAAAAGCTGGGGAAATTTCTGAAGATGACAAATTTGCTGGGAAGGAAGAGCTTCAAAAGGCAGTGGATGAATACAACCAGAAATTGGAAGCGTTGCGAAAGAAGAAAGAGGAAGAAATACTGACTATATAACTCATTTCCAATTCACAATTTTCAGTCAATAATTCAATGAAAATTGGTAATTTTCTCTGTTATGCTCACAATTTTGATTTTTGTTATTCTCATCGGTCTCCTCGTATTCGTTCACGAACTGGGGCATTTTTTGACAGCCAAACGTAACGGCATCCGGGTGGACGAGTTCGGCTTCGGTTTTCCACCGAGATTGTTTGGTGTCGTGAAGGATGACGTAACAGGAAAATACCGGATGGTGTGGGGGAATAAAGAATCTCAAGCTAAACGGACAGTCTATTCGCTCAACTGGATACCTTTGGGAGGATTTGTCAGGATTCATGGTGAAGATGGCCTGAGCAAGAACGATCCAGAGAGTTTCGCCGGCAAGTCTGCCTGGGTGCGTACCAAAGTCTTGGGGGCGGGCGTGATGATGAACTTTCTCTTTGCCTGGTTTCTCATCTCAGTAGTCTTTATGCTTGGGCTACCGCAGCCGATTGATCCGGAGCAGAGTGGGATGTACCCGAACGCGAAGATTCAGATACTGAATATCGCCAAAGACAGTCCTGCCCAGGCGATGGGACTCCAAATGGGAGACGAAGTGGTGGCTATCAACGGAGAACGCATGACCACTCTGACCATGGTTTCGGAAACGATACTGACTCACAAGGGGGAGCGTATCCAGATAGAGGTGAATCGTTTCGGTAATAACCTAACGCTCTCAGGGACACCGCGAGCAGAAGCGCCGCGGAACCAAGGCGCGTTGGGCATTTCCTTTTCCGAAACAGCTGTAATTTCCTATCCGTGGTACGAAGCTATTTATCGAGGAGGTATCGCGACGTATGACATTACCTTGGCGATTTTGAAAGCCTTCGGCGCCATGATTGTTTCACTCTTCGGCGGAGAAAAGACACCACTTGATGTTACTGGGCCGGTAGGGATTGTCTATCTGACCAAGCAGATGAGCGATTTGGGCTTTGCCTATCTTTTGCAATTTGCAGCGCTGCTTTCTATCAACTTGGGTATTATCAATGTGCTGCCTATCCCGGCGTTGGATGGTGGCCGTATCCTCTTTATCCTCATTGAAAAGCTGAAAGGCACTCCCGTGAGTCAGCGGGTGGAAGGGATGATTCATCAGGTGGGATTTATCCTTCTGCTTTTGCTTATGCTTCTCGTTACCGTGCGAGATTTCTCGCAATTTCATATCTTAAGCAAGATTGTTCAGTTTTTCTGAGGTTTTGGTGTGACAGCATCTGCGGAATGAAAACCCCTCTCAATGAGGGGTTTTGTCTGTTTCAGAGGATCATCATTTGGACACCGGTTACGGGCTTGACATTTTCTTTGTTTTTTGGTAGTATATAAGGTTCATAAAATATTTTGACTCTATTCTATGGGAAACATGCATCTTTTTGCCTTATTGCGGTCAAAAATAGGAACCCTTATCCTTTGGGGTTTACTTTTCGGTGCCTTGGGATTTTTTGGTCTTATCATGACAGAAAAACCTTTTCAGACGCGGATGGACTTTTTGGTCGTTCAGACGAACGCTTCCAATCAGGATTTCTATTCTCTCTTTAAGTCTTCAGAATATTTAGGGAAAGTTTTGAGCGAGTCTGTTTATAGTGAACGTTTTGTGAATGCTCTGATTGAGACGGGAAAAGTCAATTCCGAGTTTTTGCCCTTTGATAAACAGCAGAGACTGGCTACATGGCGCAACATGGTCGCTGTTCAGAATAATCTGGAATTAGGTATCATCAGTGTCACGGTCAAGGGCGATCGTGATCGTGACGTTGCTCGTATTATGGATGGTATTGCTCAGGTGCTAACGGAGAAGAACAGTCTGTTTCGTGGTGGGGATGATAAGAGCGTGGAAATCCGCGTGCTCTCCGGACCCATTCTCGAGCGCAATCCGAATATGAAGAAAATAATCGAAGTCGTTTTGGGCGGGTTCTTGGCTGGTTTTTTTGCGGCGGCGTTTTTTCTGGCAGTCAAAAATGAGGAGACACACAAATATGATACCTTCGCTTAAAAATGGAAGGCGGTTTTTCTGAAAGGAAAAGCCTCCTAGGAAGAAAGCGGTCCATTCGTCATCGAGCGTACTGCTTTCTTCCTAGGATTGTCAAGAGACTGGAAGATCCTTAACAATTTTTGTGTTCAATAGTTCAACCTCAAAGGAGAAGATCATGAGACGTATCACGAGCGTGATCGGTATAATCATGCTGGCACTCCTTGTGGGGTGTGCGAGCTTGAAAAAAGACGCTGGCTTCGAGATCGAGACCAGTAAAGCAGATGGCGGTGGAGTTGAAGTACCATGGCAAAGCATCGCTTTACGTGGTGATGTGTCAGCTGTCCTAGACTTCACCGTCGCCATGATTGATTTGCCACAGCCTCTTCCTGAGGTCTGGGAAGATGAAATCATGGATTCCGGACGACTCTACAAACAGGGTAAGTCACTGATGACGCTTCAGCGTTCGGTGTGGCGGACCGCACTGTATGGTCCTGATGGGAAAGTGCGGCAAGTCTTTGATGCCGTTTTGAATACGGACAAGACAACTCTCTTTATATTGCTTCCGCTCGCAAGAGAGGAAGAGTTCAAAAGAGGGAATTGGCTTGTCTGGTTCTCTGATGGCACAAAGGTCATGACAACTCGCAGTGCTGTGGTCAAGATAGGGGATGATGTGGGGGTGCTGAGTAATCGGTTCTTCTACGATCATCCTTCACCCTTACCGCAACATGTTATTATGCGGCGCTTCACTCCAGAAGGACGTAAATTCTTCGAAAGTCTGGAACGGCGTTTCCCGGTGAGGCTGAAAATGCCGACCGGGGAGATGTATTCTGCTGAAACGGCAGTCGAAGGTGTTGGTGCCCTGACTAAGGGTGACAATGCTTTTGATAATCTGGTCACGTGTGGGAGCGCTGCGGCGGTACCAAGCGTGACGGGCATGATTGTTAGCGTGGCACTTTCTTTGCCGCATAACTTGTCCGTCGCAGTAAACGGATGTCGAAGGAAGGGTGATACTGTGAAAAAAGAAGCTCCTCAATCTGAGCCGCTTCTTCTGAGCAGCTCACCAACCAATGAAAGGAATTCGCCATGAAAAACTGGCTCGTGACTTTCTGCATCATGGTGCTCCTCGGAGTGCATGTTGGTGCAGTGAAGGCTGAACAATCGGCCTTCTATATCGTCCGGCAGGGCGACACGCTTCTTTCGCGCTTCGGCCCGAGAGCGGCGATGCCAGTTTGTCAGCTGAACAAGCTGCCAAACTGCAACCGCATTTTCGTCGGACAAGCCCTCAGGCTGCCTGACAACGTGCGTGGACGTGACGATATGATGGTTTACAGGAATGTGGCCACCATGCAGGCACGTATTGCTCCTGCTGTTCGGCAACAAGGACAAGCGTGTATCACGCTCGGCGCGGCTCCGTTCAATCCGGAGCATAGCCTCGCGCGAACACTTCAGGGTATTGACCTCCTGACGACGCTTTCGCCCGAACAAAAGGCGTTGGCGAAGAAGAAAGTCGGCGTTGGCGAAAGAACGACCAAGGATGAACTGGTAGGACACCAAGTGTTCAAGGAGATGCTCTACCAGAGTCATTCGAGACGCCGCGGTGTGGTGCACATCTACGACAAGCGGATCTGCAGTCCTGAACAGGGCGGCCGGCCGGAAGTTATGGATACTTACTACTTGGGGAAGGGGGTCTTTCTCTCAACTCCTCGGCGTTGTGGTAATGTCTCGGTTTTTGCCAAGCCACTAGTGCTTCCGCAACCCGTGCCACCGCCAGCGGTCATTTCGTATGAACCGCAGCCGGAACCACTGGTTGTTGTCGCGCCTTCACCAGAACCGTCGGCAGTCACCCCGAAAGAGGTGCTTCGCCGTTGGGACTGGGAACTGGTGGTCGGACAAGAGCATGAGCGCACCTCGCACTCGACGTTCGTGTCGGGGGCAGTCTATCCGCTCATCGTGGATGGACAGGGGGCTGAGCATGCCTTTGGCCTTGGTGGCACGTACAGTGCCTGGCATGGCCGGACGGATACTGATTTTTCGTTCCGTGGTGACCTGAAAGGGTTCGGACCCGCCTATAAGTACAGTGCGTACGAGGGCGGTTACGACCTGGGCGTGAAGATTTTGCCCTGGGGCAGCCTGACAGAGAACGGATTCTCTGGCGATTACAAAAGCCAGAGGAAGTTCGATCTGCGCGGTATAACGCTTTCGTACAACAACTACGAGCGCGAGATGAGGGGCGAAAAGTCCTTCTTCAAGTACCAGCTTTTCCTTTCGGCCTTTAAGCCTACGGGTCATTCCGAGGTGGGTCACACTTGGGAAGGCAAGCCGATCAGTGATACGAGCGAACTCTCCAAGCTTGATCATGTCGTCAATGTCGGTGCCAGGGTCGGTCTCTATGATTTCTCGCAAGAGGATGAAAAGGCTGGCCTGAAGCTCTGGGGTTCGGTTGGTTGGTTCCAAGAGGCTCCAAGCCTGGCGGAAACAGCAGACTGGAGAATCCAGCTGAGCGATAAGCAAGAACGTCTGTTTTTCGGCATCGGTCGCAACTACGACTTACTTCATGGTGGTTCTCTCCTCGGCTACGGCTGGAGTTGGGACATCCGGAAGACGGTCTATGTACATCGCGAAGAGGTGCGTCATGCCCAATTCGTTGCTGCGATCGAACGGGCCGGAGGCTCGCTTGACAAGGACGGTATGGTGCGTTTGCCAGAAAGGCTGTTGAAGCCTCAAAGCAAGCGATACATCATCGCACCATCTGACGATTGAACACTATCCTCTCGAGAGACTATAAAAAGGGCTGCGCACACTGTGACGCACCGGCTCAAAAAGAGACGAGAATCAATCGGCGACATCGTTCGCTACCAATAAGAGCAGGGAGTTCAACTGAACGACCTGCTTTTTTCTTTTTTTATACCCTTTATAAGCCAAAATTCATATCTTGACAAAAGGTGAGAAAAGAGGTAAGATGGAAAGTCCTGTAAGTACCCGTCAAGGTAGTTGCTGGGCAACGTTCTCGTAATTGCGTCTGTGATATTTCCAACCTCGGTTGGGATGATATTAAGACGCAATCACCCAACCACTTTGCTCGAGGAGCACATCATGAAGTTCTTTCCAAAAAAAACCGCCATTTCTTTGGCGGCGCTCGCTCTCGTTGTGAGCACTTCGTTTGCCACTGACTACAAGGTCAATGGCGAGCAAGGTGCCGGCGCCACTACGTTGACAATTAACGGCGTGTCTAACAACAAGTTGGACCTCGGTCTGCACGGCATCGCTGCCGTGTGGAAGCAGAATCCTGGTCTGATCTACGGTGCCACGGCGCTGCAAAGTGAAGATGGCCCCAAGGGTGTCCAGGACTGGGTCCTCTCTTACGCCACCAACTCGGCGGCGTTTGCGGGCGCGCGTCAGTGCATGCTCAAACGCGGCGCCGACTGGCCCGGTACGGCTGATCTGAAGAGCCTCAAGCTCGATGACACGGCTAAGGTGACCTGCGCACCCATTACGGCTGCCAGCGGCAATTACCAGGTCGATGTCACCGGTGACTACAATCTGCTTGGTATCGTTCCCGTGATCGAGTTCAAAGACGGCAGTCGGGCCTGGGGTTCTCACCCCTTTGGTCAGTCGCGCGGCAAGAACGTGAAGAATCAGACTATCACGTTGCTGGAAATCACCCGTGACGGCGCTAACAACGCTACCGCGGCTGCTCCGGCCAGTGACGGCGCCAAGAAGTTTTTCCAGGGCCGATTTCAATAGTTGGCCAGGACTCGCGTTAACAAACGCGGCCCCCAGAGGGTTTCAAGACAATGCGCAAGCAACGTTTTGAAACCCTTTTTTCTTTTCGTTTTTTATTGACCAAGAGGAGAATCTTTTATTAGAGGCTCTTGATGGTTTTTTTGTGAAAGCGAAAGCAACGCGCCGAAGACGGTAAAGAAAATCCATTGGACAGGCGTGTTTTTGAAAACGTTATCAGTGAGACTGGAGAGTTCAAGGGTGAAGAAAAAGAGAATCATGACACCGAAGGAGAGGTGGAGTACCATCTCTTTTTTATTTTTTCGGTAATGAGTGATGAGAAGTGCGAGGAGTGAAAGGAGGTAGGCGATAAAGATGATGATACCCACGATGCCGCCTTCAATAAAGAATTTGACGAAGTCGTTATGTGGGTCATTGGGGCCGTTTTTGGTTCCGCGTACGCTCTCGGAGACTTTGGGGAATGTATCCATACCGGAGCCGAAGATGAGATGACCCTCTTGGATGGAGTAGCGAGTGACATCGTGCCAGAGCGTTTGGCGCCATACGATTGAGCTGTCTGGGTCGAGGGTAAAGCTTTCATTGACTCGCGCTTGGAAGGAGGAAGAAAAAACAAAGAGGACGAAGGGGATGAGGATGAGGGGAAAGAGGAGGAGGCGGAAGCGGAATAGGGCCAAGAGAAAGACGAAAAGGAAAAGGGCCACCCAAGCAACGCGCGCAAAGGTAAGGAGGAGCATGACAGTAAAAATTCCGAGGAGGGTGAGCGTCAGCATTTGACTGCGGACTTTTTGAGCGAAGAGGAGCAGGTAGAGTGTCCCGAAGACGACCAATGAAAAAAGGTAGAGACTGTAGACATTTGGGTGACTGAAGGTACCGAAGATACGTAGGACGGAAACGTTTTCATCTTGGAGGCCGATACCGAAGATGAACTGATAGAGTCCGAAGAGGATGGGCAGGACACTGGAAGCAAAGAAGGCTAGAAGAAGACGCTGAAAGCTTCGTTGGTCTTTGATGGCTATGAAAGCGAGGAAGCCGAGAACAAAGAGGTCAAAAATACGGAGCAGCTCCTGTAGCGAATTTTTTGGGTAAAGGGAATAGGAAAGGGTGGCGATGCCCCAGAGAAAAATGATAGCAAACGCAGTGTTGAGGGGAAAGGTCGCTAGTGATCGGCGTTTGAGGATGAGGAGCATGATGCCGAGCAAGGCAATACCGACGCCGAGGAGTTGCGAAAGAGAGAGTGAAATATTCTGGATGGTAAAGGTATAGAATTGAGCGGAGTAATCAAGCGACATACGCACCACGATCAGTGAAAAAAGAAGACTCTGCGGACTGCGGAAGAGGAACAAAATCATAAGGATAGCGCCTATCAAGAGCAGCGGCAAAATGAGAGAGATATGGAAAAGAAGGGAAAGCACGCTCCCAAAAGAGAGCACGGCGGCCAGAAAGAGCCAAAGGAGAGGTTCCCGAGAGAAGGCAAAAAGCGAGTTTCTATCCAGAGTGGTCATAGGGTGGGAAGTTTTTTCCAGATTACGGTAAAGGTCATAGCAAAGCCGCAGAAGCGGTTTTTGATGAGTGTATAGTCGGTAATGTGTGCCTGGGCCAACAGGGCGCGGAGTTCTTGTTCAGAAAGAAGATACATGTAGTCACCGGCGGCCCAGCCCTTACCAATCCAGGTAACGAAACGATCAAAGCGTTTCTTGGAAAGTAATAAATGAAGCAGGGGCAGACGCGTATGAAGCTCAATAGGGAAATGGCGGTTGGGGGTAGTCAGAAAACCACGGGTACTGACGCGAGCCAGTTCGGAAAGAAAGCGGAGTTGTTGTGGAAAGTTACCTACGTGTTCGATGACCGCATTGGAATAGGCGATAGTGAAAGTGTTATCTGAAAAAGTGAGGGCGCGACCATCGCCTTCGAGAGCGGTTACGTGCGGGTAGCGCTTTTGGAAGAAGGTTAAATTGCCCATGCCCACGGCGGTAATTTTTTCTGGGTAGGGATAGAATTTTTCCAAATAATTGTCGGTGGCGGAGTATTCAGTGGTGTTGACGCCGACGTCGACGATGGTGTCTTGTATCTCTGGTGAGAGTAAAGTAAGAAATTGTGAAAATTTCTTTTTGCGGCTGTAGGCCGAAATGGTGTAGGCAATTTTTTCAACAAGAGAGATCATATTGCGCCGGTAGTTCTTTTACAGTATAATGCCATGAGTAAGCCAAAAAGTCAAAGTGCTATGCGCATCCTCCTTATCAACAAGTATCATCGGGCCTACGCTGGACCGGAACGGCTGTATTTTGATACGGCCAAGATGTTGGAAAGAGCCGGCCACCAGGTAGCTTTTTTTTCCATGGCTCACCCGAAAAATGAGGCTACTCCTTGGGCGAAGTACTTCGCACCGGAGGTGGAATACGAAGGGCAACAGGAACTTTCGTTGTGGCAAAAACTGCGGATGGCCCAGAATATTATTTTCAATTTTAGGGCAAAAAAGAATTTAGAGGCGTTGATTAAGGAGTTCCAACCAGACGCGGCGCATCTTTTTAATATTTATCATCAACTTTCGCCCTCAATCATCTGGGCACTCAAGAAACATCATGTGCCGATAGTGATGACGTTGTGTGATTATAAATTGGCATCACCAAACTATAACCTTTTTGTGCGGGGGAAAATATGGCACCACGGGTCAGGCTTGCGCTGTATTGCTGATCGGTGTGTGAAGGACTCTTATCTGAAAAGTTTCGTCTGCGCGATGGAGCAGTGGTTTCATCGCTTCTTGGGGACCTTTGGCCAAGTGAACGTTTATATCGGCTTGAGCCAATTTCTGATTGATACGTTTAAAAGTCTGGAGTTTCCCTATCCTATCCGTCTGATACCACAGGCACTCTATCCTTTTCCTGATACAGAGACTCCTTTGCCGCCGGTGACTGGAAAAAACTTTTTGTATTTTGGGAGACTCTCTGCCGAGAAGGGGGTGGCGACTATTATTCGGGCGATGAGCGAACTTTCCAGTGGTGAAAAATTGCAGATTGTGGGGTTCGGCCCGGAGGAAGAGCGTCTCAAGACATTGACTGCCGAACTCCATCTTGGGGACAGGGTTTCTTTCTTAGGGCCGGTGTATGGAAAACCGATGGCGGAATTGATTACCGAAGCGCGGGCGGTAATCGTGTCATCAGAGTGGTATGAAAATACACCCTATGCGCTCATTGAATCTCTCGCCCAGGGGACACTGGTTATTGCGGCTCGGTCCGGCAGTCTGCCGGAGCGGGTGTTAGACGGGGAAAATGGCTTTTTGTACGAACCGGGCGACGCGCACGGATTGGCTCAAAAAATGCGTCAGGTCGCAGGTCTGGAAAACCTGGACGTTGTGCGAGAAAATGCCCGCCGCAGCATCGCCTCTCTCCATCCGGATACGTATTTTACTAAACTTTTAGCGCTTTATAAATCCCTTATTTAAGCCCATAAATAGCCTCATTAGGGGGGTTGACAAAAAGAAGAAAATAGTATATGCTGATACGTTAAATCGAATATCAGTGAAGCTGTTTTCTATGGGTAAGAAATGTCTTGTATTGGGAGGAGATGGGTTTTTGGGGAGCCACTTGGTGGATGACCTTTTGGCGCGCGGCTATGACGTGCGTGTTTTTGACCGTTTTCGCAATGGTCATATCAAAAATTTGGGACACCTCAAAGGGAAAGTAAAGTTTTATAAGGGTGATTTCCTCAATCGCTGGCGTCTTTCACGAGCGCTCCGGGGAATTGACTATGTCTTTCATTTTGTTTCTTTGAGTACGCCGGCTTCGACGGCCAATAATCCCAATGAAGAGATTCGGCTCAATTTACGGAGTACGCTCCAGCTTTTGGATCTGTGTGTGAAACATGGCGTGAAAAAAGTAGTGTATCCGTCCTCGGGCGGTGCGGTGTATGGCAACGCGCTTGATGAAATGGTTAACGAAACAGCCCAGGCGAGACCGGTATCTCCCTATGCGGTGACGAAACTGACCATTGAAGAATATCTCCATTTTTACAAGCGTAAGCATGGTTTGGATTTTGTTATCTACCGTATCGCTAATCCCTTTAGTGAACGCCAGAACGCTTTCGGTATTCAGGGGGCTGTCCCTATTTTCATGAAACAAATGATGCTGGGCGAAACGCTTCATCTGTATGGTAATACGGTGCGTGATTATATTTATGCCCGAGATGTTACTTCTTTCATTGCCGAGAACTTTGCCAAACCAAACAAAAATAGCACTTACAATGTCGGGAGCGGTCACGGCGTGTCATTGTTCGAATTGGTCTTGATGCTGGCCAAAATGACCGGGTCGACGCCACGAATCAAGCGCTTGGAAAAGCGTCCGTTCGATGTGCAAAAGATTATTTTGGACATCACGCGCGCCAAAGAGGAGTTTGATTTTTATCCCAGCACGAGCTTTGAGGTAGGATTAGAAAAGACCTATGCTCATTTGAAGGAACATTATGCTCGCCGCGCCGCGGAGCCGACTTTTTCTTGGTTTGACGCGAGTACCTGGAAAGAGATACGATGGAACCGTATTATCTAAAGAAGGGGGGAGGCTTTTCTTGTGTTTTAAAGTTGACTTACCAATTGGAGGAAAAAGATGAATATTGCAAACATTGCACTTGCCGGACTGGTTCTGGTGACAAGTATGGTCCCTGTTGTTGCGGACACTGGACCGGTGCGCAGACGCACCTCTTTGGAAATGACAAAATACCCCAATATTTTTATTTCCAGGAAAGGACCCGCCAAGGTATTTATCATCACGTCCTACCGGAAACCGGAGTCTGATAAAAAGGGCTTGAGTCGGAAGGCGGCAGTGATGACTGCAAGGCTTCGTAAAATATTGGGGCAAGACTTTCGGTTGGTCACTGTCAGTGACTATAAGTCGGCCGTGGCCGGTTGTGAGGTTACGCTCCGCGACTGGGACATCGGTGAGCCGAATTTTCAGATGATCTGTCAGTCAATGCTTGGCGGTGATTCCCCGATTATTACGGAGCCGAGTCTTCCTGAAACACCGGAAGAAGTGTTGAAGAACATTGAAGGCTTTGCTAGGAAGGTGGAAATCCTGTATTTCCAGTACAGTATCGCTCCACCGGTCACGATGTAGTTGACAAGCAAACAATACAAACCACGCAGCACAATAGCCCCCTAGGGAATCTTAGGGTGGCTGTTTTTTTATGATTCAAATTTCAAACGGATGCGCGCGTCAAGGACACGAAAGTCCGTGCTATCCGGAAAAGCCAGGAGCGGATTGATATCGAGTTCCTCTATCTCCGGGAAGTCTTCGACAAGTCGTGATAGGCGCCCAAGAGCATTGATGAGGGCCTCAGTATCTACACCGGTCTGTCCGCGGGTACCGAGAAGAAGGGGGAGGCTTTTGAGTTCCTGGAGCATCTCTTGAGCGTCTTCGTGATTGAGGGGAGCAAAGCGGAAAGCCACGTCTTTGAATGTTTCTACGAAGATACCCCCCAAGCCTACCATAAGCAGTTTGCCTAAGCCGGGCTCGTGTTTCATTCCGAGGATGATTTCTTTGCCGCCGGTCGGGGCCATTTCTACGATGAGAGCACCTTCGAGCCGCGCCTCTGGAGCATGGGCTTTGACTTGGACCATCAGCTGCTCGAATGCCTGCCCGGCATCGTCCGGAGAGATATTGAGTAGGACGCCACCGGCATCAGATTTGTGAGTGATGTCTGGAGAAATAATTTTGAGGGCTACTTGTGTGGCCAGTGTCTGCACATAGGTTTGGGCCTCTTCTTTGGTGGTGACGGCTTGGCTTTGCAAGAAAGAAAATCCATAGGCCTTCAGTATCTCCCAGACTTCGGTCTCATAGAGGGTTGTGCGGTTTTCGCTTTCGGCTCGCTCTATGATAGTTTTGGCGGCTGATGTATTGATATCGGAGAAAGAGAAAGGCGTGGTGAGTTGCTCTTTTCGCCACGCGGCTACTTCTGTCAGAGCGGCTAGCGCTGCCACGCCGGATTCAGGGTAGGTGGCGGTGGCTACATTATTGGTTTTTAGTATGGCGAGACCTTCATTCAAGGATTCTTTTCCGGCAAAGACCGCCACTATTGGTTTGCCGCTGTGATTTTTGATATCCGCGATAGCTTCGGCGGTTTCTTTAGCCTGGGTCATGGTTTGTGGGGTGACAATCACCAAAAGCATATCTACTTGTGAGTCGGCAGCCAAAGCATCGAGCGCCAGACGGTAGCGATCGGCTAGGGCATCACCCAAGACATCGACGGGGTTATGACCACTGGCAGCCGGTGGTAGACTTTTGAGTTTTTCTTGAGTTTCTGGCGCAAAGGATGCTAGTTTGAGTCCGTGCTGTATAGCGGCATCCGTGGCTAGGACCCCTAAGCCCCCGGCGTTGGTGACAATGCCGATATTTTTCCCCAGGGGGAGAGGATTTTTGGAAAAGACCACCAGAAAATCAAGGAGTTCTTCCAGTTGGTGTGCGCGGACAACACGGGCTTGTTTGAATAGAGCCCGATAGGCGGCATCGCTTCCGGCCAGGGCTCCGGTATGTGAGCTTGAGGCGGCCGTGCCGGCATCTGTGGTACCAGACTTGAGGGCCACAATCGGTTTGGCATCCGGCCGCGAGAGAATGGCGCGCCCTGTTTGTATGATTTGTTGAGCGTCTGTGATGCCTTCGCTGTAGAAACCGATAGCTTTGGTTCCTTCGTCCTGTGCAAAAAAACTGAGCAGCTCATTTTCTCTGATGATTGCCTTGTTGCCGGTGCTGACAAAGTATGAGAAGCCCAGGGTGTCCGTGGTCAGGTCAAGAAGGGCCGTGCACAAAGCACCGCTTTGAGAAAAAAAAGCGATATCACCGTCTTTGGGCATCAATTTGGCGAATGACGCATTGAGGCCGATTTTGGGATGAAGAAACCCGAGGCAGTTGGGACCAAGCAAAGCGAGAGAATACTCTTGGGCGATAGCTTTTACTTCTTCTTCGAGCGCTTTTCCGGCAGCACCAGTCTCTTTGAAGCCAGAAGAAATAATAATGGCGCTTTTCACACCAGAGGCACCCGCCTCTCGCAGCGCCTTTGGTACGGCAGCGGCCGGGATGATGATAATAGCCAAATCGATTTCTTGTTCGATAGCGGCGATGTTTTCATAGCAAGGCACATCGAAAAGGGTGGTGGTCTTCGGATTGACCGGAAAAACCTTTCCCGTGTAACCGTTTTCGAACAGGTTTTTGGTCAGGCTGTGGCCGACGCTACCTGGCTTGGTAGAGGCGCCGATGACCGCGATGGAACGGGGAGAAAAGAGGGATTCCAGGTGCATAGGTGAGGAAAATAAAAAATTGGATACAATATCAAAAATAGCCGAAAACATCTCTCAGTATAGCGGAAAAGCCTAGGGTTGACAAAAATCGCAAAATTTGCTAGTATACGAGGTCTAAAAATTTACCCTATAAAGAGTATACAAAGTCGTAACTTTTGGCTTTCTAAAGAGGTAATTCTGGCAGCATCGTTTTTGATTTTGATTACGGTGCCGGTTGTTGTTTTTGGCGGTCACAAAGATATTTATGTCGATAAGGACGCCAAGGGCACTGAAGATGGAACAGCTAATCATCCCTATGATAGTATTTCTGGTGCCTTGAAACATGCCAAGGAGGGGACGACGGTGCACATTGCCAAGGGTGAATACAAAGAAAATATTACAATTCCGAAGGGCGTGAAGTTGGTTGGAAGAAAACAGGATATCGGTGATGTGGTTATCAAGTCTGATAATGATAATAAACCGACGGTAGCGATGAAGCATCAAACGGAATTGAATTTTCTGACCGTGAGTGGCGGTCGGCATGGTGTTCGCGTTCTTGAGGGGGCGAAAGTCAAACTCTATAAAGTAGTGGTCAAAAAGAGTGACCGTGATGGTGTTCATATCGATGCGGCTGTCCGTCAGGCCAAATATCGCGCTCTGTTTGACTCAGTCGAAGTACGCGATAATGATCGTTCCGGTATATACTCTGAAAAACGCGACGTCGTGATTATCAACAGTAATATTCATGACAATGGGAGTGATGGTATCGATTTTGCCTTGGGTATGAAGGCCTGGCTCGAGGGAAACAGGATAAACGGTAATGGTGGTAGTGGTATCAAAGCTGTTTTGGATGATGCAGCCGTATGGACCAAGTCCAATAGCATTCGCTATAACCATCGCGAAGGAGTAGAAATCAATGCTTACGGTGCTGCTGGTAATTTCGGCTTGAAGAAAGCGGCGATTATCGGAAACGGTCACTACGGTATCGCTCGGGTAGCCCGGACTGCCAGCGGAGTAAACGCTTTCGGAGGTATTATTTTGGGAACCGGCGTCAATGACAATCGTATCGAGGGGAACGCCATTGGAGCAACCTCACGTATCTTTCGTTCATTTTAAAGGAAACAGGCGCTCTTAATTCGCTAAGGATACGATTCTATGAGAATCGCTTTCATTGGGCAAAAGGGAATTCCGGCTATTGCTGGTGGCGTGGAGAAGCACGTCGAAAAGATTGCTACCCGGCTCGCTTTGCAAGGACATGATGTCACCGTGTACGTGCGTGCGCACTATACGCCTCTTTCGCTTACCGAATACGAAGGAGTCAAGCTGATCCATGTGTCCAGCATCAATACCAAACATCTGGATGCCATCACCCATACGTTTATGGCGACGCTACATGCGCTCTTTTTGCCGTACGATGTTATCCATTACCAATCGATTGGTCCGAGCATTCTGGCCGTTATCCCGCGTCTCTTCAAGCCGGGTTGCCGCGTGGTAGCCACGTTCCATAGTCGGGATTATTTCCATAAAAAATGGGGGTTGGTCGCTCGCCTTTTTCTGCATCTTGCAGAATGGAGTACCTGCACTATTCCTGAGAGGACTATTGTGAGCAGCGAAACACTCGTGGCATACGCTCGTGAAAAATATGGCCGAGACGTTATTTTTATTCCCAGCGGCGCCGAAATCGCCTTTGAAAAGGACACGGCAACTTTGACGAGATTTGGGTTGCGCCCCAAGCGCTATTTGTTGGCGGTCAGTCGCCTCGTTCCTCATAAGGGAACGCACTATCTCATCAAGGCGTTTAAAGAACTGGAAGATACCAATCGTTTGCCGAATAATTTTAAGCTGGTGATTGTGGGCGCTCATGCCAATACAGAGGAGTATGAAACATTTCTCAAACATCTGGTCATTGGCCGTCCTAATATTTTGATGGTGGGTGAACAGACCGGCAAGGCTATGGAGACGCTGTATTCACACGCCTATCTCTATGTGCAGCCTTCTGAAAACGAAGGACTGTCGCTGGCCTTGCTCGAAGCGATGGGTCATGGGCTGTTGCCCGTAGTGAGTGATATCGCAGCGCACAAGGAGGCGGTCGCCAATACCGGAGCGTTTTTTCCTGTCAAAGATGTCGAGGGACTGAAGCAGCAGTTGGCCTACTACATCAATCGTAGTGATGAGGTGGTGGCGCTGGGCAAAATCGCTCAGGAACGAGTACGAGAGCACTATAGCTGGGATGCGGTTTCCAAAAAAACACTCGAAGTTTATGAAGATGTTTTACGCCCGAGTATCAATTCCAAAGAACACTATGTCGATGTCCAGTCCAGATAATTTTTTTCGCCTTGAGGCCTCATGGAAGCGCCCATTTTTGGTGACGCTTGTTTTTGCGACCTTCGCTGCCGGACTTTTTTGGCTGGATTTTTTTCGTGTGTATCAGGCCGAGGTCACAATTTTGGTCATTGGAAAAACAGAAGCGAATTCTACAGATCAGGTTGTGGAAAACTTTGTAGAGCTTTCCAAGAATCTTTCCTTTTATGAACGTGTTTTGGCGGAAAACGATCTTATCGATGATGATTTTGCCGGGTATAGTAAAGATAAGCGCAAGGCATTGTGGCATGAGACTGCGGTCGTACAGCGCAGCGACAAGAGTGGCGTCTTGACGATCCGCGTGACACAGCCGACCGGTGAAAAGGCTAGACTGTTGGTGGAATCTACCGTCCAGTCGCTTTTCTCTTTGGCGGGATTTTATTACAATATAAAGAGTGATGTCGATATGCGGGTCGTTGATGGAACCATCCTCACCACCGCTGTGGGCAGCCCGTTTTTATATGGGGTGACCACTCTCAGCACCGGTCTTTTGGCGACCGGCGGTTTTTTCTTCTTACTCTCTCTGGCGCCAAGTTTATTCCGAGCGAAGCGGCCTCATCGGACAGCATCGGCTGACGGAGTTTTGCCAACCAAACCTGAAAAAAATTATCAGACCTATGAGATAGGAGAGAGCGTGCCTTTTATCGATCCGCAAAAATTTATTCCGAGCCGTCCGACGTCGCTTACTTTTGAGACGCCGACCGAGGAAGAAAAAGAAATCCGGCGAGATATTCTTTCTCATTCGACGAAAGCAGCGGCCCCGGCCAATCTACCGGTCGTCGATATGCCGAATCTTCCCGTGATGACACAGGCGGACCTGCCTTTTCAATTTGAGGAGAGAGGAGAAAATGGCGAAGGGGAAATAGGTATACCTTATCCGGAGTCGGAAGGTCTCTCTGAGCCTTTGCAAGAACCTTCTGTGGAAGAATACAAGCGTCGCTTAAATGAGCTGCTGTCCGGCGGAAGATAATCTTGTCTATTACAATTATGAAACAGTATTCAAAAAAATTCTGGGCCGCATTCATCGGTGTTTCGATTATTTTTTTGATGGGCTGGTTCGTTTTCTGGGAAGTCAGAACAAACGGCCTGGAAAGTCTCAAACGTTTTCTCGGCTTGCTACCGGTGTCGGAAGAGACCAAAACAGATCTTGATACGGTGATTTCTTTGGCTGATTCGCTCCTCTTCACGGGAGGCGAGGAGAAGACCTTCCTGATTCTTTTCCAAAATAATCTCGAGCTTCGCCCAGGCGGAGGCTTTATCGGCTCTTTTGGTATCTTAAAGGTCCGTGATGGCAAGATTATGCATTTCGCCGTGCACGATACGGGTAATTTCGACGGCCGTATCCCTGATACGGTGGCTCCGCCATATCCCATGCAGGAAACGTTGAAGATTCCTTCTTGGAAATTGCGCGATTCCAATTACTCGCCGGATTTTCCAGAAAATGCTCGGTGGGCGGAAACGTTCTATCAGATGGGCCAGGGAGAAGAGCGCTTCGATGGTGTGGTAGCGGTAACGACCAACGTTCTGACTTCTTTTCTCAAGATCACCGGTCCGGTAGAAGTGGCGGGATTTCCCGGGGAATATGGCGCCGATAATGCCATTTTGGATTTGGAATATCAAGTTGAGCAAGGATATCTCAAGCAGAACATTGCTTTTGGTGAACGGAAATCAGTGATGGGTATGCTCGGTTTAGAAATATTACAGCGGGTAAAGGCGTTATCGCTTTCCAAAAAATATGACTTGTTCCGGACTGTTTTGGAAGATCTCCATCGTAAAGATATCCAGCTTCTCTTCAAGGACGAGACGCTGCAGGGTGACGTCGCTGTCGCTCACTGGGACGGGGTAATGGATAGCACCTGGAAAGATGACTATCTTTTTCTCGTCGATGCCAACCTCAACTCCTTCAAGAGCGATTATTTTGTGAAGCGCTCGTACCGCTATGTTATCGATCTTTCTGCCGAGGTGCCGAAGGCGTTGCTCAGTGTTACCTATCAGCATACTGCCAAAACGAAAGATTGGTTTACGAAAGACTACCAGACCTATCTCCGCGTCTACGTACCCAAGGGCAGCTTCCTGATTCAGGCGACCAATACGGCGCAGGACCCCGTTTTTGGTGAGTTCATGAATAAAAAATATTTTGGCGCCCTGATTCATGTGCCATTGGGGAGCGAAAAGACGGTGACCTTTGAATATACCTTGCCATCAGATATTGAGCGTACATGGTATGATTTGAAAATAGAGAAGCAGGCTGGATTGAGTGATACACCGGTGCAGGTGACTGTTATCCATTCGGATGGCTCGAAAGAAGAGAAGTCTTTCCTCCTTAATAGAAATACCATTTTGAGCAATGTGCCTTAAAGGGTACGCTGCTTTGTTCCGAAGAATACTTCTTCGGGGCAGCAGAAAGGGAGTATCATGATGCATGTGCCTGGTTGGCGTGATACTCCTTTCCTGCTGTCTGTTTTATGGGCGGTTGTTTCTTTACCAACAAAAGAACTAAGGAGCGGTTCCATGAACCAATATTCGATTATTTTTCTTGGGCTTGTCGCCACAGCCTTCGGCGCGATATTTATCCCGTGTGTTTGGAATATGAGCGCCGTTTCGAAAGCTGAACTTGACTATATTCGGAGCGAATTTTCTACGGTCAAACGCTATCTACAACCGTTGATAGTGACGGTTAATACGTGGCAACGAAGCCTGTTTCGAATAGCCGCGTTTTTGTACATTAACGCCTTGGCCTACCCGCTCATTTATCACAGTAGTCATTGGAAACGAGCGCTGGTGGCCTTCACTCTGCTTTTGACTATTGAATGGGGGATTATCGTATGGGTAACAGCGAGGAATGTCAGGGTCTATCGCCGGGATTTAGCAGAATGTCGGCTGTTTACCCATCCGGACACCCGCTCTATCGTGGGCTGCATTCGGGATCGTGCCGAACCACCTTATGAAGGGAACCACTTTGTTCATGGCGGTCGGATTATCACCATTGTTAGCTCCGAGCAGCAGACACGGCTTTTTATTCCCTTTGTTTTTTATGGCCAACGGCCTGTTGAAGAGACGGAAATATCGGTCGCGGTGTTCTATCACTCTTGGCCAGCATCCGGTTTTCAACGCGGGAAAGAACACCAGCTGACTGCTGGGGTGTATGTGGGCTTTCGTTTCGTCCCTAATTTTCTTGAACAGCTATCCGGTGCTGATGATTCAGCTCTGCCGATTGTTGAACGGCCACCGCGTGGCTAATGTCACATGAGAAACCTCACCGCCCAGACAGTGTTCTGCCGGCGGTTTTTTCTTTCTCTTCATGTGTTAGAATAAAAGCTGGGTAGGAAAAGAAGCTAAAAACTGAAAAACTCTTTATTATGCGTTTTGATATCATTTCGTTATTTCCGGAAAGCTTTACCTCGTACCTTGGGGTGTCTATTTTGAAGCGCGCCCAGGAGAACAAACTCATTGCAATCCACACGCATCAGCTCCGTGATTTTGCTTACGATAAGCACAAGACCGTCGATGACACTCCCTACGGCGGTGGAGCAGGGATGGTGCTTAAGGTGGAACCTATCGCTAGAGCTCTCGAGCATGTGAAAAAATGTGCTTCAGAAAAAAAGATGCGTATCATTCTGTTCTCTGCCAAAGGGAAAGTATTTACTCAAGAGGACGCCAAGCGATTATCTGAGTATGATCGTATTGTGCTTTTGTGTGGTCGGTATGAAGGGGTTGATGAGCGGGTCGCAGATTATTTGGTTGATGAGGAGATATCTATCGGCCAGTATGTTCTGACCGGAGGGGAGCTCCCGGCACTCGTCGTAGTGGATGCTGTTGCGCGGCTCATCCCGGGAGTCTTGGGTAATGAAGAAAGCGCTCAGCACGAATCGCATACGGAACGAGGTGTTGTTGAACACCCTCAGTATACCAAACCGGAGGAATGGCAGGGGATGAAGATTCCCAGTGTTTTGCTTTCGGGACACCATGGCAATATCGCCAAGTGGCGGAATTCAATGGCGAGCAAAAGAAAGGTCGTGTCTGAGAGTGAGGAAAGCACAGCACAGTAAACATTGTTTCGTACTACACCCACCATGAAAGGATTGAAACTCACCTTTGATCGCCCACTCTTTTTTGCTGTCCTGACACTTTTGGCCATTGGACTTATTATGATTGCCAGCGCCGGAGTGGTATATGGTCAGGTGCGTTTTGGTGATGACTATTATTTTTTGAAACAGCAGTTGCTCGGCCTTGGGGTCGGGTTGCTTCTCCTCTATATCTTTCAACGCATTCATTACCACGTTTGGCAGAATTTTGTGGTGCCCATTTTTCTTATTGCGCTTGTTTTGCTCGTCCTAGTGTTTATCCCCGGTTTCGGGACGACGGTGTATGGGGCGGCGCGCTGGATACAACTGGGACCTCTTTCCTTCCAACCATCCGAAGTAATGAAATTTGCTATCATCCTCTATCTGGCTGCTTGGCTCTCCAATAAGGGGCGGGTAAAGGCAGCAGATTTCTACGAAGGGTTGGTACCATTTTTGGCGCTGTTGGCGTTGGTTGGATTTCTCATCATCAAACAGCCGGATACCGGCACGTTAGGACTTATCTTTTTGATTGCTCTGGCTATTTTTTTCGCTTCGGGAGCCAACCTTCTTCATATTGCCTCACTGTTTTTTCTGGGGGGAGTATTTCTTGTTGTACTCGTCAAAATAGCTCCTTATCGCCTGCAGCGTTTTTTGGTGTTTATCAATCCCGAACATGATCCGCAAGGCTTCGGTTACCAAATGACACAGGCGCTCCTTGCTCTCGGTTCGGGTGGTTTTTTCGGAGTGGGATTAGGTCAGAGTCGACAGAAATTCAATTATCTCCCGGAGCCGGTGACCGACTCTATCTTCGCTGTTTTGGGTGAAGAGTTGGGAATGATTGGGGCGGTCGTAGTGGTGAGTTTGTTCATCTTTGTAGCCTGGCGGGGATTGCGTGTGGCTTTGCGGGCCCCGGATGAATTTGGCAAGCTTCTGGCCGTGGGGATTGTTTCCTGGATTGTCTTTCAGGCCTTTATCAATATCTGCGCCATTACAGGGCTGATACCACTGACGGGCCTGCCGCTGCCGTTTATCAGTTACGGTGGTACTTCTTTGGCCGTGCTTTTGGCGGCAGTGGGAATCTTGCTCAATATAAGCAAACATTCTACACTAAAGGGGTAGAATGAAGTTAGATATAGGATAATTGACGAGTGACGTGACCTCTATGGCAGATATTCCTCGCGTTGTTTTGACTGGTGGCGTCTCGGGTGGACACACGTTTCCATTGATTGCTGTGGCGCGCTCGCTGCGCAAGAAGTTTCCCAATGGCATCGAGTTCCTTTTTATCGGTTCCCGGGGCCGTTTTGAAAGTGATTCTATGAGTGCCGAAGACATTCCCACTCGTTACATATTGACGGGGAAAATTCGCCGTTATTTTTCGTTCTTGAATTTGAGTGATCCCTTTAAGGTTCCTCTGGGGATTATCCAGTCGCTGTGGCATCTTTTTTTCTTCATGCCGGATGCCGTTTTTTCCAAGGGCGGTTCTGCTTCGGTGCCGGTGGTGCTGGCCGCCTGGCTGTATCGCATCCCGGTTCTCATCCATGATTCTGATGCTGTGGCGGGCCGAGCCAACCGGCTCCTCTCTCATTTCGCCAAACGTATCGCTATTGCCTATCCGAGTGCACGCACCTATTTTCCTGCCGCCAAAACAGCCCTGACTGGTAATCCGGTGCGAGAAGAATTATTGCACGGCAACCGGGAGCACGCCGCTACCGCCTTTGGCCTTTCCTTGAAAAAGCCGACACTCCTGGTTTTGGGAGGCAGTCAGGGGGCGACCGTTTTGAACCAGGCGATTTTGCGTATTTTACCCATGTTATTGGAAAAGGGTATCCAGGTAATCCATCAGACGGGGAAAGAAAATTACGAAGCTATTCGCGAGGCTGTCCGTGAACATGGTATTGAACTCGGCACGAGTGGTTACGTGGCCAGAGATTTTTTTAACGCGGCGGAACTGGCCGATGCCTATGCTCTTGCCACGCTGGCGTTTTCTCGGGCCGGGGCCGGATCTATTTCTGAGCTGGCCGCCCTGAAAAAGCCGGCTATCCTCGTGCCTCTGGCCAATGCCGCTAATGATGAGCAACGCATGAATGCGTATGGGATTGCGGAGATTGGCGGCGCCATAGTAATCGAGGAGCCAAACTTGGGCGAGCACCTTTTGCTAGAGAAGATTTTGACACTGCCGGGAGACGTGGCGTTGTGCCAATCAATGGGCGAGAAGATAGCGACATTTTATCACCCTGACGCTGCCGAGGCCCTCGCTTCCGGTATCGCGGCTCTGATTCTTAAAGACTCAATATGATAGGACGGCATCTTTTGCGCTCTCAGCGGGTACATCTCATCGGTATTAAGGGTGCCGGTATGACGGCGTTGGCAGAGCTTTTGGTACGGAACGGGGCGACGGTCACCGGATCGGATACGGCGGAAGTTTTCTTCACAGATAGTATTTTACAGAAGCTCGGGGTGAAGTATCAGGAATTATTCCGTCCAGAAAATATTCCCACTTCAGTAGAACTCGTTGTGTATTCTACGGCCTATACCCGAGAAAGTAACGCGGAACTCGCAGCTGCTTTTACCAAAGGTATTCCAGTTTTGAGTTACCCGGAGGTTTTGGGGCTTCTGACGGAAGAAAAGTTGACGCTGGCAGTATGCGGGACACATGGTAAAACTACTACCAGCGCTCTTTTGGCCGATACGCTCAAATTTTGTGGTAAGGACCCCTCGGCTATTGTTGGTAGTCGGATTATGAATTGGGAGGGCAATGCTTTGGCAGGACTAGGTGAGTACTTGGTATTGGAAGCGGACGAATACCAGAACAAACTGGCACATTATGTCCCCTTTGCTGTCATTTTGACGAGTGTCGATTTCGACCACCCGGATTTTTTTCCCACGGTAGAGGCGTACGAACAGGTATTTGTAGATTTTGTGACACGCATCCCGGCCCACGGAGTCTTGGTATATTGTAGTGATTCGGCCAGCGTCACTCGCATCGCCCAAAAAGCCCATTGCCACGTCATTTCTTATGGAACACTGCCGGGAGCAGATTTTCGCGTGAGGGACTATGCTCCAGAAAAAATGGGCTTTGTCGGAGAGAAAGACGTGTTTCGTCAGACTTTTTCTGTGACTCGAGAAGAAAACAGTCTTGGGACGTTCCGTCTCAAGCTGGCTGGTGAGCATAATGCTTTGAATGCTACAGCTGTTCTGGCTCTGGGTTCATTTTTAGGACTGGACTCTGAGCGGATGCGCGCCTCTTTGGAGAAATTTTCTGGTACAGAACGGCGCTTCGAATTTATTGGGGAACGCTATGGGGCGCTTATTTATGATGATTATGCTCACCATCCGGAGGAAATAAAGGCTACACTACGTGCTTTTCGGGAGTTATATCCTGATAAGCAGCTGACAGCAGTGTTTCACCCGCACACCTTTACGCGCACCAAAGCGTTGCTGACTGACTTCGCCCAGAGTTTTGATGCCGCGGATAGAGTGTTCATTCTTGATATATACGGGAGCGCTCGGGAGGTACAGGGTGGCGTGTCGTCCAAAGAGCTCGTGCAGTTGATGAATCGGTTTTTCCCCGGGAAAGCCGAACACGTGACTGATACCGAAGAGCTGTTGACTCGTTTGGAAAAGACAATAGGACGGCAAGATGTTATCATTACCCTCGGCGCCGGGAATGTGTGGGAAATTTCTCATCATCTGGCGAAGAAAGAGTAAGAACCTATACCACGAAAATACAAAAATTTTATGATGCATATACAAAAAAATGTACCATTGGCACCGTATACGACTTTTCGAATTGGTGGATTGGCAGCATATTATACGGAGGTTTCCGGAGCCATTGAGCTGGCCGAGGCCTATGAGTATGCCGAAAAACAGGGGCTACCTATTTATGTCTTGGGCGGCGGGAGTAATGTTCTTTTTTCCGATGCCGGTTTTTCGGGATTGGTGGTGCGGATGATTGATGGCGGTCTCCAAGTGATGGGTCAAAAAATATCAGTCGGTGCCGGCGTGCCGCTCTTTGATGTGGTACGCGCTGCTGCGCAGGCTGGTTTACAAGGGATGGAAATGCTGGCCGGTGTTCCTGGCTCTTTTGGTGGAGCGGTGCGTGGCAATGCCGGTGCTTTCGGGACGGAAGTGGGTGATGTGGTTGTTTCGGTCAAAGCCCTGGACAGACACAGTGGTATGGTGAGGGAATACAATCGTGAGGAGTGCGCTTTCGATTATCGCTCGACTTTTTTTAAGAAAAATCCTGATATGATTATCCTTTCGGCCGAGGTAAGTCTCTCACCGGGGGAGAGCCGTGAGCTGGAACGGACGATGGTGGAGATAGTGGCCAAGCGTGAGGAAAAACATCCTCAGGATGTCAAATGCGCCGGATCGTTTTTCATGAATCCTGTCGTACAGAATGAAAAATTAAAACAGGAGTTTGAAAAAGATACCGGAGCACCATCAAAAGACGGAAAATTGCCAGCCGGATGGTTGATCGATCATGTGGGTTTGCGGGGGAAGAGAATCGGCGGAGCTATGATAAGTCAAAAGCACCCGAACTATCTTTTGAATACCGGAAACGCCAGCGCGGAGGATATCATCACTTTAGCTAGTCTCGTCAAAACGCGGGTACGCGATGAGCTGGGCGTGCGCTTGCAGGAAGAGGTGCAGTTTGTCGGTTTTTGAGTCCAGGGCTTGCCCTGGGGTAAATACCTGTTATTAATAAATAAGTATTATCACTACAGCTATGGAACAGGAAATCCTCCAGAAAATTCAAATGCAGGACGAGAAGCTAGAAAAAATTTATCAATCGGTGGAAAAAACGAGAAAATATTTTTTGTGGACGCTTGTCGCCACGCTTGTCGCCTTTCTCCTTCCCTTAATTGGGCTTGTTTTCGCGGTTCCTTTCTTTCTCAATAGCTACAGTGCTGCCCTCGGCGGTATCTAATGATTTTTCGGCGTGGTATACTTGGTGTGTAATACCTAAACACAAGGAGTATGAATGAACGCTTTTTGTCCAAAGGAGTGGAGATTGATGACCGCACCAAAGACTATATCCTCAAACGGCTTGTCAGACTAGTGAAGCTTGTCGACCCGGTGAGTGAGTTTGAAATTGAGATAGAAAAAGATAAGAAGGGGAAGTTCCGTGTGGAAATTATGGTGAAGACGCCACATAATCTCTACCGAGCCGAAGAAACGACTGAGAGTATCGAGGGTTCCACCGACACGGTGATTGATGAATTGGAACTTCAGATTGATAAAAAGAAAAACCGGAACCGTGACCTGAAACTACGTGGGAATCGTTCTATTAAAAAAAAATTGGTCGTTGATGAAAGCGCCAGATTTTAAGGCTTATGAGAAGGATAAATCCCGTTAGAATGACGGGGTTTTTTCTTTGACGGAGCTGCTCTTTTTTGTTAGACTAAGGGGGTTATGAGTGGAGAAGAGTTGCATCCAGAAGCCGCCTGTTATAAGTTATAAGCCGTCCCCTATGTCTTTTCTTGAAAAAGTTTTTGGATCGAACGAGCGTGAGGTCAATAGGCTGCGCCCGATTGTCGCTCAAGTCAATAGTTTTGAAGCTTCGATGGAGCCCCTCTCACTCGATGAATTGAAAGGGAAGACGGCAGAATTCAAAGAGCGCCTGAACGGAGGCGAGCCGTTAGATGACCTGCTACCAGAGGCCTATGCGGTGGTACGAGAAGTAGCCAAGCGGGTCATTGGTGAACGGCACTACGACGTGCAGATTTTGGGTGGCATTGCGCTTCATCATGGCAAGATTGCCGAAATGAAAACGGGTGAAGGAAAAACCCTAACCTCCACACTGCCTATCTATCTTAATGCCTTAACGGGCAAGGGCGTTCACGTGGTGACGGTCAATGACTACTTGGCCAAGCGTGACTGCAACTGGATGGGACGAGTCTATGAGGCGTTGGGTCTTTCTACGGCCTGTATCGTCGGTCAGGGCGTTTCGTACCATTACAGTACCAAAGTTGCCGATACCGATGAAGTGAGCGTGGAGATGGAAAACCTCTTATCGGTGAGTCGACGCGAAGCCTACGCGGCAGACGTTTCCTATGGTACGAATAATGAATTCGGTTTTGACTATTTGCGTGACAACATGGTGGCCGATGTGACCGAAATGACTCAGCGAAAACTATTTTTCGCTATTGTGGATGAAGTAGACTCAATTTTAATCGATGAAGCGCGCACCCCGCTTATTATTTCCGCACCGGACAGCGAGTCTACCAAGCTCTACGAGCGTTTTGCCAAGATTGTTCCTCATTTGAAAGCCGACAAAGATTATACCGTCGATGAGAAAATGAAAGTGGTCACTTTGACCGACGAAGGAATGACCGCAGTAGAGAAACTGTTGGGCATGGGCAACATCTATGCTTCGGGCAACGTGCAGTACGTGCATCATCTAGAACAGTCACTCAAGGCCAATATCATCTTTCATCTTGACCGTGACTACGTGGTCAAGGATGATCAGGTCATCATCGTGGATGACTTTACCGGGCGTCTCATGCCGGGCCGGCGGTACAGCGAAGGACTGCATCAGGCTATCGAGGCCAAAGAAGGAGTGACAGTACAACGTGAATCGCGGACCCTGGCTACTATTACTTTTCAGAACTATTTTCGTCTCTATGAAAAACTGGCCGGCATGACCGGTACTGCCACGACTTCTGCCGAGGAATTGGCCAAAGTGTACAAATTAGACGTGATAGAGATTCCGACTAACAAGCCGATGACCCGTAAGGACCTGCCAGATATCATCTACAAGACGGAAGAAGCGAAGTTCCGTGCCATTGTCGAACACGTGAAGACGATTCATGCTGCCGGCCAGCCAATGCTGATCGGGACGGTGGCGATTGAGAAGTCGGAGTATCTGAGTACTCTTTTGACGCACGAGGGGGTAGAGCATGAAGTGCTCAATGCCAAAAATCATGAACGGGAAGCTCATATTATCGCCAATGCCGGCCAGCGCGGTGCGTTGACTATCGCCACCAATATGGCGGGGCGTGGCACGGATATCAAGCTCGGAGAGGGTGTTCGCGAGTTAGGCGGACTGATTATCATCGGTACCGAACGCCATGAAGCTAGACGTATCGACAATCAGCTCCGTGGTCGGGCCGGGCGCCAGGGTGATCCGGGGGCATCACAGTTCTTCGTATCGCTCGAGGATGAACTGATGCGCCGTTTTGGTGGTGAGCGTATGAAGAGTATGATGACCACTTTGGGACTTCCGGAAAACGAACCGATTCAGAACAAGCTTATTTCTAGAACGATTGAAAGTGCTCAGTCAAAAATTGAGGGCTTCAACTTCGACATCCGCAAACACGTCTTGGAATATGACGACGTCATGAACAAGCAGCGTGAAGTGGTGTACCGGAAACGCCGTTCCGTCCTCGAGATGACGGATTTCGAGAACGAAACTTTGAGATTGATTGCTGAAGAATTCGATCATGTTATCGGATTTCATACCGCGGTGGAAGAGGGTGATTGGAACGTCCAGGGAATCGTGAATGAAGCCAATGCCATGTTTCCTACTCTTGATGAAAAAGAAGCGGTGAAACGTTTGGAGGCTATTCGTGACGATCGTTCCAAGGATGAAATGGAAAAAAAGAATCTCATTCTTGAGTATCTCATCGGTGAGGCCAAGCGCGTGTACAATCAAAAAGAATCGCAAATGGGCAAGGAGATGTGGAGTGCTATCCAGAAGTCGCTCTACCTCCGTTCGCTCGATACGCTGTGGATGAATCACTTGGATGAGATTGACTATTTGCGTCAGGGTATCGGACTGCGCGGTTATGGCCAGCGTGACCCGTTAATCGAATACAAGCGCGAAGCCTTTGATCTCTTT
>JBBQYU010000005.1:0-35021 GCA_038208355.1 Candidatus Moraniibacteriota bacterium | reverse complement strand
CACTCCAATAATTAAAATTTTTGGGTTCAGTATATCCTCCTTTTCAATCAAAAATAAAATATCTCGAAGCTGATTAAATGCATTAAGAAAGGAAACTTCATGTTTCAATGTATAATGTTCCTTACCAACTTGAACCTTCGCTTTAAATTTTTTCATAGTTTTGTTTTAATAAACTGGCTCGTATGTAATAGATTGATAGTATTTGAAAAATAATCTGGGCGCTAAGATACAGGGCAATATTCTTCGTCAAAACTAATACTAGTATTACAGAGAATGCAAATAAAAAGAAAATAGAGGCCGCCCTACGAATATGATGAATATTCAAAAAACTCATGAATATAGAAAATGTCACTCCAAAAAAAGCATTCACCGAAAAAAGAATAACATAATCAATTCTTAATAGGTACTCTTTTCCAAAAAAAGAAAACAGCACAAAGGTGCTTAAAAAAATAAGAAGTATCCATAGTGGTGAGTAGAAAATAAAAAGCTTCGTTATTTTTCTGACGATTTCTTGAATAGAATCAACGCCCTTAATTACTGAAGGCCAAAAAACATTCATGAATATTCCCCCGAGCTCAGCAACAAATAAATGGGATGCCACATAATACGCACTATAATATCCAAGTGCCTCCAATCCAAGAATTTTTCCAATAATAAGCTTATCACTTACAAGCACCATGCCAATAAGCGACATCACTAACACATATCGATTGTATTCAAAAAATATTTTCTTTAACAGTGAAAAATCAAATCTAAAAATATTCCTCCTTAAGACCCACAGCGAAAGGCCGACAAATACTCCGCCTCCGACCATAAAAGAATATACGTATGAAGATGCAGCGCGCCACTGATAAAGAAAAACGAGAAGAAAAAAAGCGATGAGAACAAATATCGCATCAAGTATCCTTAATGAGCTTTGCCGTTTGTACTCATGAAACGCTCTAAGAAAACCACTAAATAAAGACTTGAACGAAATAATAATGGCAAGAAAAATCCCAAGAAGCAGAAATATTTCAGAGATGAAATTTTCACTTGAAAAAAACCTATACCAGAGCAACAAAAGCAAGGTGACAATCCCCTGCATGAGCATCACGAAAAAAAACGCGGTTGTGAATATCTTTTTTGAAGAATCAACATGTTTCTTATCCGAAAGGTACCGTACACTAGAAGTATCCATTCCGAAAAGATACAGCGCCGATAGTATAGTCGCAAAAGAAAGAATTGCATTATATTTCCCATACTCTTCCAGCCCCAACCAACGACCAGCAAGTACATTCACTGCAAACATAATTCCCGCAGCAATAATGCCACCGAAAAAAGAGATTGATAGATTCCCGAGGAATTTTCGCATCTCATCACCCATTTCATGCCCAAAAAACCGAAGATGAATTTTCTCAGCTAACACAAAGAATTTTTCCTTCAAAGTAGACATGTTTTCTCTTAAAAAAGCCAAGAAGCTCGAAATCTTATCACTTCTATATTATACTGTGTATATGCCTTTCAATCAAACCCTGAAAATATCCAAAAAACCTTTATTCTGGCTCTCAGTTTTGCTTTTTGTTTTTCTTGCAAAAGGCGCTATTTTTTCTCTTTCCCTCCCCTTTTTCCAGGGTCCGGACGAGCAACTCCATTACGCCACTATCCAATACCGCGCTGAACCAACGGAAAAGAACTGGCCATTGCGCCACATGGTGCGCACGATTGATGGCGGAGATATCTCCACCTATCACTTTTCTGAAGAAACCATCAAGTCCGCCCAAGCCACGCAGTTTGATGAAGTGAAATTCCAAAACGAGAACACGCAGACATTTACCCAATCTTCTACCGGAATCAATGAGCCGATGATTGCAGAAAGTTCTTGGAAACGATACATCGATACCTATCAATCAGATGTTTCCGGCACTTCCTCTTTCTACTACTCCTTCGGGACTCAGATGGAAAAGCTTTTTTCCCACCAATCTATCCTCTTTCGATTTTTCTCCATTCGTCTCTTTTCGGTCATCCTCGGCACGCTCGTTATCCTCCTCGCTTATCTGACCACACGAAAAATCGGCTTTTCCGCATGGCACAGTCTCATCGTTGCCTCATTGGTCGCCTTCCAGCCAATGTTGGCCACCACTGCAGCACAAGTCAATATCGACATCGCCCTCATATTCTCTTTCTCTCTTTTCATCTATGCGGCCGTTTCTCTGCTCCGAGATGGCTGGAGATGGAGCTGGATTGCCCTCCTCATTTTTTCTGCCGGATTGGGTCTCTATTCCAAGGGTCCGGGCCTCATTCTGATTGTTTGCGCTTTACCTCTACTCATTTTTGTGGCCTATCGACATTTCACTCAAATTTCAAAAAGGAATTTCTTCTTGGGACTTTTTCTGGCCGGTTCATTCATCTTTGGCCTTACTTTTACCTTTGTCCCTGCCAGCTATCTGGCGTCGATTACCAATATAACTGCCACATCACATTTTTCCTCACCCAGTGAATCGATCAGCAGATACTTCGACAAAACCATCCGCCAGGGAGCGCTGCGTGATACCGAGGCCTCCTACTGGGGTCACTTCGGCTGGCTCGACACCAAAGTGTCCGGCCGTACTATCGATATTATTTGGACACTGGAAATCATCGCCTGGATTGGAGCAATCCTCTTCCTCATCTCCAAAAAACAAATCGGCTATCTGCCAGAAAAAAAATATATTGTTTTTTCCGTTGGTATCATCATTGCTCTAGAGCTCGCTATCCGTTTCTATGACTGGCGGGTGTTCGATGTCACCAAACAAATTCTCATCGGTACCCCTGGCCGCTATTTCCTCCCCAACATTATCCCCCACATCATCCTCATGGTGACGGGCTTGGGCTATTTCACCCGCAATAAGAAACAATTTGATACGCTACTAAAAGTACTCCTCATACTCATGATTCTCTTTTCTTTGTACGCCATGTTCGATATCATCATCCCGAGATACTATTTATGAACCACCTGTTAACAAAATTAAACAACGAACGCACCTGGCTCGCCCTGCTATTTGTCGGTGGACTCCTATGGATATTCGTCACCTTTTTTTCATATCTCAGTTTCCCAGATTCCAGCTACAACTTCATCGGCACCACCAACAAAGTGAAGCTTGATCCCGGAGCGCCAGTCACTCAGACTTTCACCGCCACAGAAAACAACCTCAACCAGATCAAGGTCGTGTTTGGAAATGCCACTATCACAAAGAAAGAAACAGTCGTCTTTGAATTGGCTGATGCTGCCTGCACTCACCCCCTTGCCCAAAACACTCATCGTCCCTATGACTCTTCCCCGTTCATTTACTATCGTCTCAGCTTTCCCGCTATCCCGGATTCATTGGGTCAAACGTACTGTCTCGTCGTCACCTATTTCTCCCCCTACGATCGTGGCAGTGACCGCCCCTCCCTCGGCGCAAGCGCTGGAGAGCAGTTTACCGGTCTTTCCTACACCAACACTGGAAACGGGCGCACATACGAAAACAGAACGCTTCAAATGCGTCCCAGCTATGGCTCTGGCAGCCTCTATGGTGACCTAGGCCGGCTCAATGACCGTCTGTCGCAGTATAAGCCCGGATTCTTGAAAGGCCCCTTCCTGACTGGTATTTTCGCTCTTTTCTTCCTGGGCACTTTCGCCCTCGTCTACGCGCTCATTTTCAGAAAAAACGAAGAATAGCCTCTATCACTTTTGAATCACGATGGTAAATCCGTTACCAACTTTGTCATCAACATCTTGCGCTTCCACAATATTCCAGCCAAGATATTCCACCAGCTCTACCATATCTTGAGTAATCCAGACTGAATAATGATCATCAGGATTCGGTGTTGGAACAATACGCCCCTCATGTCGGTCAATCAGTTCTTGTAGAGTTGTCCTGGGCCGGTCTTTATCGAACGTCCGTTCCTTGTGTGGCACAATCATAAAAATGTAGCCGCCTTTACGAATCAGGCGATACCATTCTTTTAGTGCCTTAATCGGGTCTGGGAAATGCTCGATAACATGCGCGCTTATTACAAAGTCCTGACTTTCATCGGGTAAAGGAATATTATCACCCGGCGCTACGATATCCACCGGCAAAGCCTGGCCGACAAACTTCTCTTCCAGTTTTTTGTACTGATTGGTTTCTGCTGTGTAGTCGACATTTCTGGTGTTGAGTCCGAATGGATTGTGCGCCGAACCGCCGATTTCCAGTCCAGCCAGCCCATCCAGATATTTGTGAGCCAACCTACTCTCGGGGAACTTTATATGCCACCGTTCTTTCAGATTGTTATAGGCTAAAAACACCCCCTTGGGGATGTATTTTTTGACCCTGGTGACATAGAAACTACGGGGAGTAGTACTCATACTCATGTATCATAAAACCTCCTACAAATGCCATATTTTTTTAACCTCTTTGTCGGCTTCTTTTGCAAAGCCAAGAAATTCTTTCTGGTACTTATTGGTTTTCCTGTTTTTGTTTCGATATCTTTGCGCGTGCGCCCTGCTACGGCTCCGCCATCCTTTTTTGGGCTTGGAATAGACTGAATGATACGAAACATAGTTTCTGTATTAGCACAGTCTGTTTCGCGCATTTTTCCGTCTGGTGCTAGCGTTTTCAAGTTTTTTCTTTAGGTCAGCCCAATACTTTCTTGGACGCTATTTTTTGCGCTCATAAAAAACCAGTTTGCTTATTTAAGCAGGTTTAATATCATATTTCTCTAGGCTTCGCGGTGCAAAGCCCAGTGAGCGATACTCTGGATAACCGAGAGCACCAAAGCCCCCAAGATAGCGGCCAAGAAACCATGGACTTCAAAGCCCTTAATCACCCCTCCTAAAATCCAGAGGAGAAAGCCGTTGATAACAAAAGTGAAGATGCCCAGGGTCAGGAGATTGAGCGGCAGCGTCAAGACGATAAGAATCGGCTTGATGGTGATATTGACCAGTCCCCACATCAAAGCCAACACCAAAGCGGTCACAAAACCCTTGACCGTAATCCCCGACACGATGTACGGCAGAGCCAAAAAAGCCAACGCACTCACCAACCAATTAAGCAGAATCATAAACGTGAAGTTAATAGTATGTTTCTATTATAGCACTTTTCTAGAGTATCGCGTGTTACTTTAGGAGTTGCGTTACCAAAGCCACCATCTGGTCCTTCTTCTTCGGGTCGCTCTCAGCCACCAGAAGTGTCAATACTGTCAGACTAGCCGGATTAATATTCTTGCCACCCTTGGCTCGCGCTTTACGAAGAAACCACACAAAAGCAAAAGCCCCAGAGCGCTTATTGCCATCAACAAATGGATGATTCTTGACCATAAAGTACAAAAGATGTGCTGCCTTTTCTTCAATGCTTGCATACAACATCTTGCCACCAAACGACTGCATGACATTACCCACGATGCCCTCGATACTCCCCGTTTTTCTTTCTTGCGCAAAGATTTCTGTTGCTTCGCCATTTTTCATGAGTTCACTACGAAGACTCACGATAGCCTCTGTTAGCTCGGCGCCCGTCAGCTTAATAGCTTTCTTTGTCGTACCGATTGCCTGAAGTGACTCCTTATCATAGGCATCCAGTGACATCCACGTCGCCGAAAACTCTTTGACCAGCTCCAAAACATTCTTCGGATCAAGAGTGACATGTGCCGGCAGAAGTGCCTGGATGTCCGAGACTGACTTCAAAAAGGCATCATAATTTTTTGCCACCTGCTTACGGTTGATAGTATAACCTTTAGTAATATGCTCACGTAACGTCTTGGTCGCCCAAATACGGAATTGGGTGGCTCTTTTAGAATTCACTCGATACCCGACCGACAAGATAGTGTCCAAATTGAAATATTCCACGTTACGTTCTATAGAACGATTTCCCTCTTTTTGAACTGTTGCAAAAATTGCAACAGTTGCACGCCGATCCAGCTCTCCAGAAACATAAATATTCTTGATATGGCGAGAAATACCCGACTTATCAGTATCAAAAATCTGTGCTATTTCATTTAAACTTGCCCACAGAGTTTCGTGTGTAAAATCACCACGCAGTTCAATGGCACCGTTCTTGGCCTGATAGATAACGACATCATTTTTTGTTTGCTGCTTCTTCATATTTTTTGTTTACATATATTACATATACAATTATACAAAAATCATAAAAAGGTGTCAAAAACAAAAACCGGACGCTGGCCCGGCTGACAAAATTCTCTCTTGTTATTTCTTCCCGTTCTTACGACGACGCAGAAGGGCGCCAGCAGTTTTGAAACAGATGATAATATCCATCCACAGTGACTGGTTTTCAAATCATCTTTTTCGTTTCCTGAAGTATCCTTTCCTTGACCGCGTCCCAACTCACGGCCGCAAGCATTTTTGGCATCACGTCTTCTTCGGCATCGGAAAAATAGGCCAGACTTTTCAGAAGATGCAGCTTGTTGTATTCGATATGGCTATACTTTTTCTCAAAAAAGGAAAAAATCTCCGAAAGTGTGTATTTCTCCAACAAAAAATACAAGTCGACAAAGTCTTTCTTACTTCCTCGCGAAGAGATAGCGTCGATTTTCATACAAGCGATATCCCGCTCATCAGCCAGCTGAATCCCCTTGAAATCAACCAGCGGGAACAGAAGAGGATACTCATAACGGAGCAGCGTTAATTTGACATCATCCAGCATCCCATCTAAAGTACCATCCTCTTCATTAATCAAGACGTATCGTCCGATAGAAGCAACCTCCTTTTTCATCTTTCCCAGCGAAAAGTCTCGTACAGAAAAAAAATCAAGATCAATGGATTCCCGATGCCCAAGATGCAAGGCGAGCGCGGTACCGCCTGCCAAGTAGAAATCTCCGATGAAAGAGTGCCTGCTTATCTCTTCCAAAACGCGGCGCGTTTCAGTAGCGAGGGTTTCCGGATGCATAGTTCCCTATCCAAGTTAAAATAATGACACCAAAAAGAAAGCGACTTCGGATCAATGGTTTTCGCCTTCAAAAGCGTTTCTTTGAGAGGGCCATTTCCATACAATTTCTGTGCCCAATGGATATCTTCCACGTCTCCCCGCGCAAGAATACGCTCCATAATAAAGCGTTTATGCTGTTCCAAATCTATCGTTTTCGGATCAATATCCCAAAAAAGTGATCGTTTTTGAAGTGTTTCCATATGTTCATTCTACCACAAAATGAAGCTTTTTTCAATGCTTTTTATTATAATTTTTCTGCTTTTTTAAGCCATCGACACATCATTCGAATACTCTGATTTCTGCATGATGAGAGTCACACCTTTCTTCAGCTGATAGTACGATTCGAGTCGCGCGGTACCGCTTCTCAAATATGAAGTAAACACACTGAAATATACCCTCAAGACTCTTTCATTATTTGTGTTTAGTCTCTGACAAGTTTAATCCTAAGATTGTTGAGTTTTTCTGTGCGCCAACCAAATTCTGATAATTGAAATGATAACAAAAAGCGAATATAGGATGAAAAGAATAGCGAAATTAAAAGCTTCAGCCACTACACCGCCAAAGTCACCACCTCCTGAATGGCTTTCTAGAAAATAAGTTACCAGAATAATCACTGACACAAACCAACGGGTAAATTTCCACCAAGACTGGAACACTTCCTCACGCATTTTGTAGGTAATAAGGGAGAAAAGTAAGGCAACTGGAAAAATACCAAAAAGCATCTGCAATACATCAGCAGTTTTTCTGCAATCATAACTATCTACACCACAAATACCAAAATTTATTGGATACATCGCTGCAAGAAAAATGAACGTACCTACTATCCAAACAATTAAAGACGTTTTTTTTGTCATATCTTTTTAATTTAATATTTTATATCAACAGCGCCACTATTCGTTTGTAAGTAAGGTACGACCATCCCTGGTAATACTTCTTTCGCCGTTCTTTTCTCTGCCCTATCATCGTTTTCTTCATCATCCAAGTCTTCGGATTTCTGCATGATGAGAGTCACATCTTTCTTTAGCTGGTAGTATGATTCGAGTCGCGCGGTACCGCTTCTCAAATATGAAGCAAAGATTCTGTACTTATCCGTTCTCTTATCAACAGCCCATTTGTAATCTACCGAGGCAGCATGAAACGCTGTGGCTACGCCATTGTAACTAAGAGCTACTAATGAAATAGTATCTCTTTTTTCTTTATTTTGCCATTTTTCAACATACGTCAAGACCGTTTGATTACCAGCCTGGTCTGTAATCGTTACTTTGGTAGTCACCCCTTTTCTCTCACTCTTCTTTTTGGAATAGGTCTCCTCAGAAGTTACTGTAACGGGTCCGCTCTCATCAAAACCATCAACCACGAGTTCCTGCGCTACCACGTCAAAAAAAACTCTTGCTTCTGGCGGGATATAATCCGGCGAAGGAAGCATGACGGTTTCTCCTAGTTTCGGCTTCAAAGCAAAATCAGTGACACTATCCCCGTTATAATCAATCCTCAGTGGCGAGGCATTTACTATGGTGCCATCAGAAAAGTCCATGGTTACTTTGGTATTTTGAGTAGCAGGAATACCGGCAAATGTCGTTTCAGAAATTACTGTCTCTCCCGCTACTTCTTGTATTTCTAAGGTAAAGGATCCCTCTTCTTCACCATCAAGCACAAGCGTTGGATTACTGTCTGCTGGCAAAGAAATATATTGCACCTCACCGAAACGTCCATAGCGAGCGCCAGGAAGAGTTGACATAGAGGCACTAATCTCATTACCTGTAGTATCATAAGCGGAAAGCGTTAATGGAGAGTGAAGATAGTAACGAAGACGTTTTCCTATATTTAATGATGGTTTTGATGTTGACAAAAAGCTAGGTAATCCTACATTTGAATCAATAAGAATATTATTTTTTATAAAAGATCCAAGCTGTGAAACTTCCAGTATACTGGCATGTTTTCTATTAATATTTTCACTATTATAATTAAACAGATTAACCCACCAACGTGTCACATTTGATAGATTAGAACTAATTGCCAGCGCACTCGAAGCTACTACGGTGCCATCGCCGTCATCTACCATTTCCGGCGTGTATTGTAATGTGGTAGCGTACTCTTCACATAATCCCACTGAAAGAACCGAGCGTTTTGCGCACCTCTGTCCAGTCCAATAACGAATTGTTGCCGGGGTTTCTTCTCCGAACCCGGCAATTTGATAAATTTTAATCGAAGCGGGGACAGTCCAACTATCATCGAGGAGTTGATGTGCATTTTCACTCTGTGTAAGCAGCGTCTGATTGATAACGCTTGGACTTCCTAAATCAAGGGAATCGGCTGAAACTTTTCCAGCAGCATCCAATAGAAAGTCGCGCAGTTCGCTTGCGGTATTGATTTTACTCCCATATTTATTGATGTACGGATCGGTTAGACTCCCGGCATCGAAAGTGATAACTGGTGTGCTAACCCCGCTCCCATCACCAGAGAAATAAGCACTTGATGGAAGGAGGTTATATGCCCCTGGCATGTTGTTAGCTAGTTTTCTAGCAGTTTTTGGTAAGAGAATAAATGATGCCCAGTCAAAGGGCAACCCTTGATCATAGCCATGGAGTATAGAACCTATGGCTTTGGGCGTACCACTCTGAGGCACCGCTACCAACACTACCTTGTCTATCAGCTCCGATGCCTCAGAACCCAACCTGTTTGTCAGTGCCTTCGCTACCAATCCACCATTAGAATGAGCGATGATTGTCACCTTCCCTGATTTAGAGGTGTCAGCCAAACGACGAAGTTCAGAGAGAATAAATGGACTCGAGGCTGACTTCGTATAAAAGATGGAGTCCCCCTCTTTCTTCCCGCTATCCAAAATATCGTCTAGGGACAAACGCCAATCATAGGGAGCGACAACATAATCAGCAATAATACCATCTTCGTTTTTCCACTTCTCTAAATCCGCGAGGAAAGATTTATAAATATTTCCTTTAATCGGAATGTAAGCATTATCAACTACCTCCTTTGTACTAATATCATCCCGCTTACTTTTTCCATTGCCATCAAGCATCAGTTTCTCAACATCACTATCACTGCCCGGCTCCCACACCTGGTGACCGGCGGCATACATTCTACTTGCTTGTAACCCAGGCAGGAACAAAACGTTAGAAAAGCAGTTCGTGGCGCACAATGGAAACTGCTCGAGCGGATTCGTGGTGAGCCAGGGGTCGAACAACACATAGTCCGACACCTCGTTATTCCCTACCCCACCAGGATTTTTTACTGGGTGAAACGGTCCTTTATCACCTCCCCACCAATTTCCGGTAACATCGATGACGGTGTGCGCTAAAGAAGTATTGACAACTCCATAGACATTATCGTGAATGCTGTTATTGTGCGCCGCAAGCGTGCCACCATGATACCGGATTCCGTACTGTTGTGCACGAGTTATTTCAGAATGAGTAATCGTTGAATTCCCACCAGTAGTCATAATGCCATATGAACCACTATCTAAAAATTCCGTATCAGTTATTGTCAGAGTGCCCCCAATATTTCGTACCTGCCCATACGTAGAGCACCCACCAAAACGGATAGAGGCATTGGTAATGTTGACCGTGGCATTGATGTGTGTCCCGATACTGCACCAATCATACGGACCAGGCAGAGTGGTTGTACCGTCCTTGTTACTATCCCCTCCAATCGCGTCATCAGCATAACTGGTGATGATAACCTTTTCGGCATTCGGCGCACCGATATTGAGCGTCCCCAAAGTATAGATGGGTGAGGTGCTATTCAGCTTTATCAGGGCACCTGGTGCAATCGTCAATGTCAGACCCACTGGTACCGACACTTCGGTCATTATATACGGCAACCCATCAGCCCCCAATGTTAGATTATCCGCCAGGGGCCCACTCGCGAGATAGATACCATCCTCCCCGCTGTTACCACCATCGTTTTGGAGCGTGCCTCCTCCCACCCGAATGGTTATAGCATTACGAGTAAAGACGTTTCTCCCCAAACGCAGTTCTCCCCCATTCTGCCACACTGCCGCCGAGCTACTGTCATGAATCACGCTATCATATACTTCCGTTGTTCCGCTCTGCAAACGGACGGCCCACCCGGAAAAAGCAAATTCTGAACGAGCAACTCGCACCTGAGCGCCCGCATTGTACACTGTGGCACCCATGTAATATCCGCCATAGCGCAGAATGGTATCGGTGATAGTCACCGTACCGCTCAGGGCCTCAATACCATACCAATCACCCGTGATAGGCGGTGTCGTGGCGCTGCCGTCTTCATTGGAATCCCCTCCCACGCTATCGTCCTGCCAAGAAGTCATGACCACTTTTTCGCCGCCCTCAGCTCCGACCGCAAGCGTACCGCGGACGATAAAGGCCCAATTACCCACCACCTTAACAATCGTTCCGGGCTCAATCGTCAAAGAAACTCCCTCAGGAATAGAGAGAAGCTGCACAAGATACGGCCCATGAGCCTTGGTCCAGACCGTATCGCTTGCGAGCGTCCCCGTTATCATATCAATAGCCGCGTGAGCCTGATGTTGGGGGACCAAAAACAACATCCCCACAAAAAAGAAAAAAACTCCTCGTAACAAAAACCTGACACCACCCATAGTATGAGTATGAAAGACTGTGTATAAAAAAATATTTTACACCCACAGTATACATTATTTTTTCGAAAAAAACAAAAACCGGGCGCTGGCCCGGCTGACAAAATTCTCTCTTGTTATTTCTTCCCGTTCTTGCGGCGACGCAGAAGGGCGCCGGCGGTTTTGAAGCAGATGATAACATCCAGCCACAGTGACCAGTTCTCGATATAGAAAACATCCAGACGGTATTCGTCTTCAAAGGCCAGGTCCGAGCGGCCCGAAACCTGGGCCATGCCCGTCACGCCCGGTTTGATGGTGAGCAAACGACGATGGTACTCGCTGTACTTCTCCACTTCCCGTTCCTGATGCGGCCGTGGGCCGACCAGGCTCATCGTGCCCTGCAGGACATTGAAAAACTGCGGAAATTCGTCCAAGGAAAAACGCTCGATAAAGGCCCCGATTTTCATGCGGCGCGGATCGTTTTTTATTTTATACAGCACCCCTCCCTTGCGGGCGTTGTGTTCTTCAATCAATTGCTTTTCAAAAGCCATGGCCTCGGCCAGGTCGGGATTCTGCTCGGTAATACAGTACTTCCACTGCATATAGCGGAACTTGTAGACCAAGAATTTTCTGCCGTTCTCGCCGATGCGCTCGTTTTTGTAGATGATGGGTCCGTCCGGGTCTTCTAACTTGATGAGTATGGCTATCGCCAACATAAACGGTGAAAACAAAAGCGTCAAAAGAAAACCAGCCACCAAATCGAAAGAACGCTTCAGTACTTTTCCCCAACCGTCGAGTGGCGTGTGTTCAAACTCGATAATCGGCTCACCATTAAAGAGCTTCATGGAAAAGCGCGGGGTCTGCAGCGTGGTAGGAAAGTATTTGTAAGTAATGTTGTTGATCTGACAGTAGTCGAACAGCTTCTCCTGTTCATCATCGGTCAAGGTCGGATCCCCCACGATAATTTCGTCGATGCCTTTGGCCTGACGGATTTCCTTGATATGTGTCACGCTGGCCGTATCAATCTGGTCCACCACCCGATAGCCCAGCTTTTTATTGCGACTCAAGACGCGTTTCAGAGCATACATCTTCTGATTGGTGCCGATGAGGAGCACCCGATGGATACCAATGCCTTTGTGAGTCAATAGCCACTGCTGAAACCGGTGAATCGAATAGCGAGCGGAAACTAGATAGAATACCGTCAATGCCCAACCGACCAAGATAACGAAACGAGAAGAAAACCATTCACGCTGCAAAAAGACGGCTACCATCAAGACAATCAGTCCGATAGTAACGGCTCGTGCCACGCCGTAGAGTTCCTGCCACGCTCGCCGAGTGGTACGCATATTATACAGACCCTCGAGAGCCAGAATCAGGATAAAAAAAGGTACCACCACCAAAGAAAAACGTAAGTAGTCATCGAAAGAAAGATTAAACACCCGAGAAACGTAGCCATGAAAAATCGGCAGCCCACGCAAAAAATACGCTGACGCCGCGGCCAGGACAATGAGGCCAAAGTCTACTGGCACCTGAATAGCACTGAAGAATATTTCGGAACGTTTCATAAAAATAACTGAAAACGTTTGATTATGTCCACCATTCTTTTCCAAAACAGATGTATAAGCCGGATTCTGTTCCCCTCGATTGCTCTCGGGGAGATTATCATTTATCTTGCTTCTTTGTTACCAAAGAAGTCTTCGCGACTCTCCTGCTTTCCTTATCAGCAGGCACGGTCTTGCACTCAAGTAAGGATTTAGCCGTTTCACCCCCTATGTTGCCATAGGGACTCACCCGCGGATTGCTCCTTGGGTGCCTGGCGTCTTTCGAGCCAAGCGTCTCTGCTCGCACCTCGTCGGTCACCCGAGACGGGAATTACCCGCTACCTGTATCCTCGCAGAGCGCCAGAAACTCCGGTCAAAAGACTGAAGTGTCCAGCGCTCCGCGCTGACTGAGTGTCCGGACTTTCCTCTCACGGCTTCCCGAAGGCTGCCGAGAGCGATAATCCCATCTGTTTTGGAAAAGAACGACGAACAATCCATTCTAGCACAAAAAAGCTCTTTTGTCAATAGTGGCCAACTACTCAAATCTCCTCATGTACCACATCCATTCTACAAGAAAATCCCCTTTTCTAACAGGCCCTTCCTTACAAAATAACCTCTTTCAATGTCCATTCTACTTGTTTGCTACCCCGTGCAACGCACAACGCCAAAGGCGGCCCCACTGAGGACCGCCTTTTTTCTTGACCAAAACAAATGCCTACGCCTGGTAATACCCACGGTACCAATCCACAAAGTTCTTGATACCTGCTTCGATACGAGTGGTCGGCTTCCAACCGAGCTTGCGCAGCTTTTTGATATCCGCCACCGTGGACGGTACATCACCGGGCTGAATCGGCAGCATCTTCTTCTTGGCCTTTTTACCGACGCATTCTTCAATCACCTCGATAAAGCGCATAAGTGTTTCTTCTTTGTCTCCCCCGATATTCATAACTGCGTACGGTTGTAGGGTATCGAGCGCTACCAGTGTGCCCGAAACGATATCATCGATGTACGTGAAGTTGCGAGACATCTTCCCGCGGTTATAGACATTAATCGGCTTGCCCGCAAACGTCGCGGACGTAAAGAGGAAGAGGGCCATATCCGGCCGACCCCACGGGCCATAGACCGTGAAGTAACGCAGTCCCGTCGTCGGCAGCTGGTAGATGTGACTGTAGACATGAGCAATCAATTCATTGGCCTTTTTGCTGGCAGCATACGGCGAGATAGGTGTATCAACCGGATCCGTTTCTGCAAAAGGCACTTTGGTGTTGTTGCCATAGACGGAAGAGGACGACGCATAGACAAAGTTCTTCACTTTGTATTTCACAGCCGCCTCGAGGAGATTGAGAAACCCCATGATGTTCACATCGGCGTAGAGCTTGGGATCCAAGAGTGAACTGCGCACCCCGGCCATAGCCGCCAGGTTAAGCACCTTGTCGGGTCGTTCTTTCTTGAAGACACGCTCAAGAAATTTGGCATCCCGGATATCGCCGCGATACAGCTTGTAACCTTTTTTATACCCCTTGAGCAAAATCTTGATGCGATCTTCTTTTAGCTGCGGATCATAGTAGTCGTTGAAGTTATCGACGAGCACTACCTGGTCCCCGCGATCGATGAGCGCTTTGGCCGTGGCTGAACCGATGAATCCCGCTCCGCCTGTTATTAATACTTTCATACTGTTTTCTGTATTTTACTGCTTAGATATTGGTAGTATTCTTTGTTGTGGGCGTTTCTGGTAGTGTACTCTGCGAGAGTTGTTTCCCGGGCGTGTTGCCCCATGGTTGTGCGTAGGTCTTTATCCAGGATAAGCGTTTCTATTTTTTCTGTCCACTCAGTGGTAGTGCCGGCCACAAATCCGTTGGTGCCATCCACGATTGCCTCGCGATACGGCCGAGTAGCACTGGCCACCGTCGGCACCCCCACGATACCCGCTTCGAAGAACTTCAATTCTGATTTCGATTCGCAAAAAGGATTACCGATTTCGAGCGGCGCCACATTGATATCAACACGAGCGATATTGGCGAAATGTTTCGCGCGCGCGACGAACGGCAGCGTCACGATTTGTGATTGAAATCGCTGCAGAGCACTTTCTATGTTGAGCGGGCCAACCAGATAGAGCCGCACCTCTGGGTATTTTTCCAACACATGACAAAGCGCCTCCGTGATAGTGGCGAAGTCTTTGTTGTGGCTGTGGGTGCCACTGAAATAGCCGATAGCAATTTCATCAGAAACAGCCCGCTCGGCACGATGACGGAACAGTTCTTCGGCCACCGCCACATCCCGCTCATCCAGTTTGTTCGGCACGAGAAAAACTTTTTTTTCCCGCTCGCGCAGTTTGTCAGCCAAAAATGTCGTAGTGGTCGTACACACGGTCACATATGGGTCAGCCAAAATCTCTCCGCCCACGCCGTGTTCATAGAGTTTCCGCTCCAAAGAATTCATCTGCTGAAAATAGTCCATGTGCTCGAGATACTTGGGGTCATAGACCAGATCATCCGTCTCAAAGATTATTTCTTTATTCTGCGCTTTGATACGCTCCATCAATTTCTGAACGCTCGGGGTAAAGAGAACTCGATGAAAAACAAAGACGGAAAACTTCTCAGCATAGGTGGGCAAGAGCGGATTGTCTTGGACGGTAATACCGGTCGTAAACCCCTGGAGTTCCAACTCTTCCGCGTGATGATGGGCCCGATACAAGGCACTGTCCCCTACCCCGCCTGTGATGAATAAAATATCTCCTGAACCCACGAAGCGGAACAGCGCAAAAAACGCCGTCGCCACCCGCTTACCACCGCGCCATAGTCCTTCCCGTTTGAGAGTATGAAAGGCCTTACCAATTTTAATCAAAAAAAGATTCATAGTATTCGTCGATACAAATGTTCCAGTTGCTCCGCGCTTTTTTCCCAGCTGAAAGCCGCGGCCCGTTCCTTGGCAATACTAGCATATTTCATCCGCATCCAGGGACTCTTTACGAGACGATTGATAGCTCCCGCCAACCCGGCAGCGGACAGCTCCTTGGCATACGAACCACCGTCGCCGAGGTAGGCTCGGTTATTCTCGGTATCGAAACAGGCCACCGCCAACCCGGCCCCCATGTACTGGAGTGTCTTGCCACTGGCTTCACGAGTGGCTTCACTTTTGGGGTCTACTCCGATATCGCTTACGCGGAGTATCCGAGGCAGGTCGAAATAGGGTAAAGGGCTGATAACCGTCACGCTCTCACGAAAAGTACTCTGCCTCAAGGTATCAGCAATCTGATCCAACGGAAATCCGGCAATAACAAAATGCACCTGAGGATAATTTTTCAGGACCAAGGGAATAGCATCAAGAAAAAATTGGATGCCTTTGTTGCGGATGAAGGCCCCGGTATAGGTGACAACCACCGCGTCCTGCGGTACCCCATAGGTGTGGCGCAGTGTCTGCTTTTCCGGCAAGCCCTCGAACATCGAGAGGCGTGTGCCATCGAGCAAGACATCAACACAGCCATCATGACGTACCCGTCTGATTTCTTCAGCATTGTTCCACGAACTGGTCACCACCGCGTCTCCCACATTGTCTATCCGGTGTTCGATAAAGGCGAAGAGTGACTGCAATCCACTGGCCCGCAGGTAACTGTGCGAAACCATTTCTTTGGTCAGACTGCCATGAAAATCCGCCACCAATTTGATACCGCGCCAAAACAAAAGTTTCTGCACAATCCAACCAATGAGGGCGCCTTCGTGCAGGTGTCCATGGATAATGTCCGGCCGCTTGGTCCGAGCCAAAAAAAACGTCTTTTTGATAAGCAAAAGATCGAGAATGATTTTCTGCCAGTCAGGGCCTGCCTCGAGCTTGTGATACCAAAACAAAATGCGCCGAATACGTCGCACGTCGATACGACTGCCCAGGGTTTTCGGTAGATCCTTGCCGATATGATAGGTAGCGATGGTGACGGTGTGTCCGCGCTGCTCGAGCGCCAAGGCCTCTTCCAGAATACGGATGTGCGTTCCCCGGTCAGAAAAAAATGGCGTGGGGGCGACCACGAGAATATGGAGTTTTTTTTGATTGGTTTCACTCGTCATAAGAGGTATTAAGAAAGGTCGTCGAGAGCAACATGAAGCGCTCCCCCAGAGACCACTTCACCGGCAATAATCTGCTTGACCACCGCATCCTCAATAGTGTTTTCGATGTAGCGGTTGATAGAACGAGCGCCAAACTCCGGTTCATAGCCGTGTTCAACAATTTTTTCCGCCACCCCGGAAGCGAAAGTAATGGCGACGTTTTTATCTTTCTTGAGGCGCTCGGCAAAACTCTCCAGCTTAAGCATAGTCACGGCCACCAATTCTTCCTGCTTGAGTGGCTCGAAAAAAATCATACCATCGAAACGATTCAAGAATTCCATTCGATAGATGTTGTGCTCCACCACATAGTCGATAACTTCTTGGCGGATATCCGCCATCGTCTTACCAGCGGCCAGTTCCGATTTGATGAGCGCCGCTCCCGCGTTAGAAGTGGCGACGATAATAGTATTGCGGAAACTCACCTTGACCCCAAAGCCATCCGTCACATAGCCTTCATCCAAAATCTGAAGAAACAAATCGAGCGCCTGCGGATAGGCCTTCTCCACTTCATCCAAAAGGAGGATAGAAAAAGGATGCTCCTTAATAGCATTGGTCAGCTGTCCCGGCACCCCCATTTCTTCCGAACCGATGAGGCGGGCAATAGAATCCGCTCCTTGGTACTCACTCATATCCAGCCGAATCATCTGGTCTTCGCTCCCGAAATAGCTTTCGGCGAGAGCTTTGACTGTTTCAGTTTTCCCTACCCCCGTCGGCCCGAGAAAGATGAAGCTGCCCAAAGGACGTTTTTTATTACCGAACCCGGCCCGAGCCTTGCGCATGGCCTCCGCCACCTGCTTGACCGCTTCGTTCTGCCCGATGACTCGCTCATGGAGTCGTTCTTCCAAATGCAACAGCTTTTCTTTTTCATCACCACCGATACTGCCGGTCGGCACACCAGTGCGCAGTGACACGAAAGCGTCAACCGTCGCCGGGGTAATGAGCGTATCACTCACACCCTGCCAATAGGACAGAACTTCTTGCGCCAAATCAATAGCTCGCTCAGGAAACGGCACCTCCCAGTTGTAACGGCTGGCCTGCGAAACGATACTAATCAAAGCCGGCAGCGTAAAGACAATCCGCTTGCGTTCAACTTGCTCGAAATAACGTGCCACGATACGGAGTGTTTCTTCCTCGTCCGGTTCACGCAAATAAATCGTCTCAAAGGATTTCAGGGCCTGCTCGTCTGTCTTGGCAATGGCGTGGTACCGGCCCGTCGTAGCCGTCGCAATGACCCGGAAACCAGGCAACGCCAAAAACTCACTCAAAACGGGGGCCAGATTCTGCCGCGTCACATCACCGCCCAAGAAGACATCTATATTTTCGATGACCAAAATTACATTCCCGGCCGCATAAGCCTCGGAAAAAAGCCGACGAATGAATCCATCCTTATCGGAACTTTGGTTGGTTGCGTCAGAAACCGCACGTCCCAAATCAAAGAGCAGCACCCGCGCTTCCGCTAGCGGCGTATGGAGCAGTTCATTCTCACGAATCATCCGGGCCAGGTGATGAGCCAAGGTCTTTTTCCCAATTCCGGGATCACCAACCAAAAGAATACTGTTCTGCGTTGGCCGTTCCAAAACGATGGTCGCTACTTTCAGCTCCTCCTGACGCCCAATCAGTTCCGCGTGAGCATACTCGGTCGGATCATAAGAAGAAAGATCCAGCGAATAACGATCCAGATGTGGCGTATAGGCGTAACACCAGCCTTTGCCGATGGGAAGGGTTTTGCCAATATTTTCTCGTGTCCAAAAGCGCCGCTTCTGGTCACGGCGCTTTGCCTGCTCACGCTCGAGGGTAACCGCTTTTTCAAAGGTGTTCTGCTCAATACCCTGCGTGGCCAAAAATGCTAAAAAGCGTGTCGTGTCATTGAAAAGCGAGGCATCCAAAGATTTCTTTTCCAATCCCAGACGAAGGAGCAGCCGCTCGAACCAGCGCTTGCGGCGGAGTACCTCGATGGCCGAAGTCGGCGCGTCATCCTGTTTACGCAAAAGAAAACCAATAAACACACAGACCCCGCCGAAGATACCAAAAAGCAAGAGCCAGCCGCCCAGGAGCGGATTGACCATAAAAAGAATCACCCCCAACACTAAAGACGGCAGAGCGAACACATAAAGGAGCGACAGCGACACAACACCCACCAGGGTCAAGGTTGCCAACGTGATACCAGCAATAATAACTACCAGACGGACGAGCATCCCCAGGAAACGCGAAATGAAGTTTTCAAAAAATGTGCTCAAAGATTTGAGCGGGCGCAGACCACGCCAATCATGCAAAGCGACGTCTCGTTTCCAAGGAGAAAGAAGCGTCTGCAAAAGGCCCACAATATGGAAACGGTGCATGACAAAATACAGCAGGTCAAGAGAGAGTGCCAAGACGCTTTGCAACCCCCTGGTCACATACCAAAGAAAAAAATGCTGATTCATGTACAGAAAAAAGAAAGGTAAGGGCCTCTTTCTCTTGTATTGTAAACGCATTCTATTCCTATGGCAAACCGCTCCCTCTTTGAAAAAGTCCCCGTTTTTCTGTATAATAACGAGTACAATGAGATTTATTCCCCTGACCGAAAAAACCGATACCCTCCTCGCTCTCTTTGGGCTTTCTTTTGTGGTGTTCGGCTGGTTCGCGCTCTCCCTCACTCTTTCTGGACTCTTCCTGTTTCCGTTCGTGGCTTTGGGCATGACCATCTCGGCAATCATGAGTACCCTCATCTTGATCAAGCTCCTGCGCCGTGCACCGCTTGACCTGCGCTTTGTTTTTCTTATCGCCTTCTTCTACGCTGCGCTCATCGGGTACGTTTCTGAACCCACCGTTTTTTCCGGCCGCGACCAGGGCTCCATCGCCGAAGCCGCCTACCGACTCGCTCACAATCATGAACTGGCATTCTCCACGCCGGGAAGCAATAGCTTCTTCCAGATCTACGGCCCCGGCACCGCGCTTAATTTTCCCGGCTTCGCCTACACCCAAGACGGCTACCTCCTCACCCAGTTTCCTCTTGGCTACACCGCTTGGCTCGGGAGCTTCGTCTCGCTCTTCGGATTAACCGGATATGCCATTGGAAATGCCCTCCTCTTATTTCTCTTCCTCATCTCGCTCTATGCGCTCTTCCGTCTGTTCGTACATCCCTATTACGCGCTCATCGGATTAACGCTCGCTCTCTTTTCCTTCCTCCCCGCCTGGTTCGCCAAAATCACCCTGACAGAGAATTTCGGCGTCTTTCTTTTCACCTTCCTTGTTCTCAATCTCATCCTCTTTTTCAAAGAACAAAAATTCATCTACTTCCTCGGCGTTTTTCTCCCGGCCGCCCTCTTCGCTTTCACTCGTATCGAGGGCTTTACTTTTCTTTTCTTCGCCGTAGTCATCATGCTCCTTCACCCGGGCACGCGGGCCCTGATCAAATCCCACCCCTGGAAAACGCTCGTCATCCCCGGAGGACTCTTCCTATTTTTTTTCCTGCGTGACTTTTTCCTCAATCTGCCTTATTACAAAATGATTGGCAAAGCCTTGGTCAAGTTTTTGGGAGGTTTCGGCGGAGGTACCGTTGGCACACTCACGGACACAGCCTCTCTGTCACTCGGGTCCGTGTTCTTTCTCTACGGTCTGCTTGCCCTCTTCATCATCGGCCTCTTCGGACTCTTCTTTTTCGCCAAAGAAAAACGCTTTATGCTCCTGGTACCAGCCTTTATGACCCTACCAGTTTTCCTCTACCTCTTTCATCCGAGCATTTCTCCCGATCACCCCTGGATGCTGCGCCGCTATCTCTTTTCCTTGTATCCCACCCTGCTCTTTTCCGCCGTGCTTTGCATAGCGCTCCTCTTTGCCAAGGACACGGCCTTTCCCTTGGACCGCCCGCGTGGCAAAAGACTCTTTTTTGTCAGCATCATTTTTTCCGGACTGCTCTTGCTCCAGCTACCGGCCTGGAACATGTCGATAACCTTCGCAGAAAACCGTGGCCTACTGACGCAGGTACAGTCATTCGCTGAGACGTTTTCCGATAAAGATCTCATCTTAATTGATCGTGGAGCCACCGGTAGCGGCTTTGCTATGCTCTCTGGTCCCATGCAGTTTCTCTTCGGAAAGAACGCTGTCTACTTTTTTAACCCTCATGACTTAGACGCGCTTGATACCTCCCACTTCGAACATGTCTACCTCCTCACTCCAGATGACAGCCAAGGACGCTATGCTGCCCTCTTTGGTGAACGGCTCATCTTCAAAAAATCCGTCACCTTTTCTTTGGAACAGTTCGATATTTTCCCAGCCGACCGTACGGCGACACTTGCCTTCCCTACCAAGGTCACCACTGAGACACACAACCTCCTCTTTCAAATCTATTAGACACCTATGATTCTTCCCGCCCTCACTCCTATCCCCGGCCATCTGCACAAGCACTTCTTGGTGCTGCGGCTATTTCTGTACGGTACCATCCTGACTATCACCGTACTCTTCGTACTGAGGGTCCTCTTTCCTATCATCGATCAAAGCTTTGATTTTCGCGCGCCCAATTCCAGTCGCAACACCATCGTCGATCCCCGCACACAAACCGACACTCCCCGTACCAACGGCAAAATAGAGGCGGGCGGCACCCTCATCGCCAACACCGCGGTAGCCGGCGATTTCTCCCTAGCCCGTGTTACCGCGACCCTAGAAAAAAAATCCGCCGTCCCGGAGCAGATGGCCTTTTCACTCCGCCGTTCCTACCGCGACTTTCTCTTTCCAACCGGTCAGGAGATGAATCATTTCCCTGAAGCCGCTCTCTATACCAAAGACGGCACCTACTACGCCCTGAAAGATGATACGTTCTACCCTTTTGTCAGTGAACGAGCCTATCTTTCCCGCTACCCACAAGAATTGGCCCTCCCCCTCGACCAAGAGACATTAGCCAAGTATCCTGTCTCCTCCACCTGGCTGGGCTTTCGTGTGGGGGCACTCCTTTCCGATGCCAGCGGAGTTTTCATCGTAGTGAGTGAAGAAGAGATGCGCCCTGTTGGAAGCGCTGATATCTTTCTTCAACTGGGTTATTCTTTCGACGACGTCATAGCAGCCAACGAAGAAGAGCTCGGCGTCTACAGGCGCGGACGCATCGTCGTCCTCGGTACCCCGCATCCGGATGGTACCGTGTTTCTCGACCAAGACACTAAAAGCTACTTCATCATCGAAGGAGCAACCAAGCGCCCGCTCTCCGGTATCTATCGTGACTTTCTCCTCAAAGAAACTCACCCCATCATCGCTTCCAGCCAGGCCAGCACCATCAGCGCAAGCTGCACCCTCATGCCCACACTGTTTGGTGGCAGCTTTACTTGCAACGTTCCCATCGCCATCCTCCAGAAAGGGTTCGGCAATGATTTCGAACTGCGCATAAACAACCTTGATACCGATATCGATATCAATGCCCTGACCGTTTCTTTCGAAACCTCTCGAAGCGACCAAAACATGCTCACCCTGCTCTCACAAGTCAAACAACGTATCCTTTCACGCTTCGGCTATGGAAATGCTCAATAAATATCTCGCCTCATTCTTCGCGCGCACCAAAGACAACGGGTCTCTGGCGATTCTCTATGCCCTCCTGGTAGAAACCCTCCTCATCGGCTACATTTTTTTCGCCGGCCTCTTCACTGCCGAAACGCTCCTCCCAACATTTGTGACGGTCCATCTCAGCCTCGCTAAATTTCTTTTCGCACTGGTCCTCTTGACCTTCATCACTTCTGCTCTGGGCCGCTTCCTCGATATGCACTTCACCTGGAGAATAACAAAAAAGAGCCCTCTTTTGTGGCTCGGAACATTCTGGACCATCGGCATCCTTGGCCTGTCACTCTACAAATTTCCTCTCGTCACCATCCCCTTTCTCATCGGCGGTTTTCTCGCTGTCGGCTACCTTTTCAGCAAAATCATCTTCTCAGAAGAACATTAAAGACGTGTTACATTCTTTTTCATTTTGCAATCTCTTTTTCATTTTGCAAATACTAGTAATAAAAAACTTACTCGGCAAAGAAATTCCTATCTCAAAGACTCCAAATCAAGCACCTCATCGATGCGGATTTGGGCGACGAAGTCAGGAACGTGCGAGACCAGAATCATCGCCCCTTTGTAATTATCCAAAGCCTCGGCAATAACCGGTAGGTGACGGAAGTTGATGTGGTTGGTCGGCTCATCGAGAATGAGCAAATCGGGACGCTCGGCGTACAGCTGGGCAAACATCAGTAGTCCTTTCTGACCCTCAGAGAGGCTCTCTACTTTATTTTGCAGCAATTCGGACGGCAGCAAAAACTTGGCTGCTATGCGATAGGCCAGTTCAATATTTTTTTCATCCATGACAAAAAGGAGTGTTTCAGCGACCGTCTTATTGAAATCAAGGGTAGAAAAATCCTGGCGATAGTAGCCAACCTTTACCCCTTCGGTGATATGGGCCCGCTCTTCATCGCCCGAGGCCAAGGCCTCCAAAAAAGTACTCTTGCCCACTCCGTTCGGACCAGAAACGAGTAGATGCGTATTCTTTTTTAGAACCATATCCACGCGTTTGATATGTGGGCCGAATTCTCCCAGAACAGCCACCGTTTTAATGTTGACGATCGGACCGACAAAGTCATGAGTGGGAATCTCAAAGGCGGGTAGGGTCTTGTCTTCTTGACGGACATCGACTTTGTTCTCTTCCAAGTCCTCAGCCAAAGTGCGCATACGCTTGGCCACGGCACGCAACTTGCCTCCCTTGTTGGCAAACACGTTGGCCTGGTCTTTCTTTTCCTGAATGGTACGTTCCAAACGGACGTTCTCACTCTGGGCCTTGGCAATACGCTTGGAAATTTCCGCGACCACATCGTAATAGTCACCATTGTACTGCTCGATTTTGTGAGTAAAGATATCCAGATACAAAACGCCGTGGGTAAAAGAGTTCAAAAATTCGGCATCGTGGGAAATAACGATGACGGTCTTCTGATAGTGAACGAGAAACTCGGTCAGGTGGGTAATGCCGGCATAATCAAGATTGTTGGTTGGTTCATCGAGCAGCAGAATATCCGGGTTCTGAATAAGCGCCGAAGCCAAGAGGAGGCGCGCCTGCTGTCCACCGGAAAAATGACCAATCTTCTTATCAAGTGGCGGAACTGGCAGGTTGACCACTCCCAACACATCTTGAATGAGTTTCGGCAGGTTCCACTGCTTTTCATGAAAAAACTGAGCAAAAAAATCCTCCACCGTCATGTCGAGCTGATCACGCGGGATGGTCTGGCGACCGATGGCGACCGTGGCGGAAGGGTCAAGTGAAACTCGGCCAGAGAGCGGCTGGGATTCCCCAGTAATCAGTTTGAAGAGCGAACTCTTACCGGCACCGTTCTGTCCCATGAGGGTCACCTTGGAACCGCTGCGCATACTAAAACTCACCTCATCTAAGATGGGTTTCTTGTGCCCGTATTCAAAGGACACTTTATCAAATCTGAGAACCACATTGTCTTTTGCCATATTTGAGAGACGAGATTATTTTCCTTCCAAATAATTCTTTGAGGCGACTTTATACTCGAAAGCATGGTCTTTTTACGGAGTAAAAAGTTTCGAGCATAACGTCAGTGAGGTCGCGCAGGAGACCGAGCGGCATCAAAGAGTTGTTTGGAAGAGAAAATAAAAAAACGAAAAAATAACAGGTATTCACCCCAGAGCAAGCTCTGGACTCAAAAACGAACTGATGCTCGTTTTTTTCCGCGGCAAGCCGCGAGGTATGTACCTGATTTTACCGGCACTCGCTCGAAAACGAAAACAAGCTTTCGTTTCACTCACTTCGTTTGGTAATAAAAATGCCGTTTTAGGGCACAAGTATTCTGACACAGAATCATCATCTTTGCAAGGGCGATCTACCGCTTGATCCAGGCCAAAGTCTCCTCTGCACATTTTTCCCAAGAAAACTGCGCCAATTGCCGTGTTCCGGCGGCGCACAACTCTCCCCGAAGAGCATCGTCGGCCCACAGACGAGCCAGCTGCCTCGCCATATCACTGGTATCCTCCGCCTGACAATAAAGCGCCCCATCCCCCGCCACTTCAGTCAGGCTGGAGTTGGCAGCGGTCAAAACCGGCACTCCGGAAGCGAAGGCCTCCAGAATCGGCAATCCAAATCCCTCATAGAGTGATGGAAAGACAAACAGCCGCGCTCCCTGATAAAGAACCCGCAATGTCTCAAAGGTCACCCGGCCCGTCAGGATAATATCAGCAGCATAGGGACTGTGTTTTTGGGCTGCCACTATCGCCTCGGCCAGCCATGCTTCTTCGCCGGCCAGCACCAACTTCATTTCCGGATGAGTCTGTTTGGCCAACTCGAACGCCTCAATCAAACGGACCAGATTCTTGCGCGGCTGGAGTGCTCCCACGAACAAACAATAGCTCTGGGGCTGCAGTTGGTAGAGCATCAGTGTTTCGGAGATGGCTTCAGATGACAATTCAGTACCGAAAAAACCAGCATCAAATCCATGATGAATGACACGCACCTTGGCCTCATCCAAGTGCGGGAAAAAATAGAGTAGGTCCTCTTTGGTCGATTGAGAGACCGCAATCAGCTTATCCGCCCGGGCTACGACACGAGCCAAAAGAAAATTGAGTTTCCACAGGTCCTGGCGCGGAAAAGTTTCAGGATATTTTTTGAAAGCCAAATCATGAATGGTGGCGATAACTTCAAGAGAGCGGGGCAAAAAGACCGGTGTGGCCTGGATGGGAAGAAAAAGTTTCTCCGGACGCGTCCGAAACATCTCCCACGCGAAACGGGTCTGCATCCACATAAAAGGAAAGGGTAATTCCCTGACGGAATAATTGGGAAAGATTTCCGGCTGAAGCGCCTCGTTGAATATTTGCTTATGGTAGAGCTCAAAATGTTCGTCCGGCGCGAGCGGACCAAAACGCTTCAAAAGCTCCTTCACATACACCCGCGTACCATCGATACGTGCGTGATCCAGATCACTAACTTGTATGGCTATATTCATATTTTTCTTCAGGCCACTCATTACCCATAACTTCCTCAGTATAGCAGCCCGCATGAATATGCTAAAATAGGACTATCCCTAAAAAACATTCTATGGAGGCCCCACAACATGAAGTCGGGATGGTCTTTGGTGTCTTTGACGGTTTTCACCAAGGCCACCAGCACTTTCTCACCCAATCAGCTGCCTACTGCCAAAAACTTGTAGTGGTAGTAGCTCGCCCCGAAATAGTTTTGGCGCTCAAAAAACGTTTTCCTCGTCATACCCTGGAAGAACGTATTGATCATATCCGCACCCACAACCCAACGTGGGAGGTTATTCCGGGCGATGAAAAAATAGGCACCTGGAGCGCGCTCAAAAAATACCAGCCCGGCATCGTGCTCCTCGGCCACGACCAGGAAACACTCGGTCAGGAGCTAGACAAGCTCCATATACTCCACACCGTCATCACCGCTTTTCATCCGGACAAATACAAATCCAGCCTACTCCACAAAAGCCCCCAATAGTTACTTAGAGGTTTCGCCTCTAAGTAACATTATGCCTTAAGGAGGCCCATAGCTAAGGCGGCGGCGGCCGCTTCACCGCCTTCGCTCCCTTTATTTTTTCTTCGCTGCCTTGCTCTGCTGCAACGCATTGACGACGTACCGCGCCAGCACATCTATTTCCACGTTTACCTGGTCTCCTTTTTGTAAGATTCCCAAATTGGTATGGGAAAGCGTGTAGGGAATAAGCGCTACAGTAAAAATATTCTTGGCTGTACCGGCCACCGTGAGACTGACGCCGTTCACAACAATCGAGCCCTGCGGTGCTACATACTTTTTCAAAAGCGCCGGGTAAGAAATACTGATCAGCCTCGATTCACCCTGATGCTCTATCTTCACGACCGTGCCACAGGCATCGACATGACCCTGCACGATATTGCCATCGAGCGGATCGCGCAGCGTCAAAGAACGCTCCAGGTTCACCGTGGTGTTTTTCTGAAACTGAGCTGCCGTGGTCTTGGCCAAGGTTTCCGGCATGTACTCCACATCAAAGTACGTTTTACCAAATGTCATGACCGTCGAACAAATCCCGTCAACGGTAATACTCTGCCCCAAAGTCACCACCCACTTGGCTGGACGTGCAATCCGCACACGAAGACAGGTCCCTCGCTGCTCTGTTTTCACGATATTTACTGCCGCCTGAATAATTCCCGTAAACATAATTATTTCTTAAAATAGTTTTTTACCGCCGCGACATCCTGGGCAATCTTCCGCTGTAAAGCTGCTACGTCAGTGAATGCTCCCTCTTCAGAAATCTTTTGCAAGAGCGTAATGGTGATATTTTTTCCGTAGAGGTCTCCCGAAAAATCCAAAAGATGAGCTTCCAAAAGCTTGCGCTTCTGATCGGCATACACTGCGGCTCGATAGAGCACGCCGCCCATCTCAACCCGGCCGGCATAGGTTCCAGCGATTTTGGGGTCAGCAAAAGTAATGTTGGCGGTCGGAAACCCGAGCACTTGCCCCTGCCCCGCGCCTCGCTCTACGACCCCACTGTGTACGACTATTGTAGGATGGGTTGTTTCGGACACACGCTAGTCCTTTATCACCGTACCGATGAACTGTTTACCAGAAATATAACTGGTCACGTTATTCAAATCACCACCATTGAGAATCGCCACTTCCATCTCTTCTTTTTCGGCCATAGCAGAAGCAATCGGATCAAAAGGCACGTTCATGCCGGGATTCCATTTGTTGCCCACCACCTTGCGGAACTCTTTCCAAGTCATGGCATCAAACGGTTTGGCATCGGCATGGATATGGGGGTCTTTGTCATAAACGCGCTCGACGTTGGAAAGGTTGATGATACGTTTCACATCCAGATACTTACCCAGTACCACGGCATCGAAATCCGTAGAAAAGCCCGGGCGCCAGCCAGCCGCCACCAGAATCGGTTCCGGAGCGGAATAAAAATCCTCCAAATCATGGGGATTGGTATTGATTCGCGGGTGAGCGTACTGGCGAAAAATCGTTCGCACCAAATGAGCATTCATACGTGTAGCGTGAATACCGAGCCAGTCCCGGTCTTCATCGGTAATTTTGGTAATCTGGGCCGCCGCATCAATATAGCGCCGAGCCGTTTTCCCCCCACCAGTGACCAAGATAAAATGATAGCCCTTTTTGATATGACTAATAATAAACTTTTTGAAATCCGCCACAAACTGGGCATCAATGCCCTCCGGCACCAAAAGCGAACCGCCCAGCGAAATAATAATACGCTCTCTTTTCGGAAATTTTTTCATAGGGCGTTTATAACGACTTACAATACTCCACCACATCAGCCAAAGAAATCTCCTTTGCTGTGGCCTCGGTACGTTTCTTCACCTCTGCCTTGCCGGATTCCAGCGAGCGCTTACCGATAACTACTCGATAAGGCAGCCCCAACAAATCACTTTGAGAAAATTTTTCTCCAGCCGAGAGATCACGGTCGTCATACAGCACCTCGATACCGGCTAACGTGAGCGTCTCATATATTTCTTCGGCCTTGTCGTCGGCGCCCAAAGACAAAAGATGGATGCGAAACGGCGCCACGCTCTGTGGCCACACTAGTCCTTTGTCATCGGCTAACTTTTCTACAATTACTCCCATAGCCCGAGTGATGCCAATACCGTAAGAAGCCAGATAAATTGGTTGCGGTTTACCGTTGACATCAGTATAGCGGACGTTCATTTTATCACTCTTCTCGGTACCAAACTTGAAGATATTACCAGTCTCCGCACTTTTGAACGGTAACAGCGTGGATTTGTCGACACCAATCTCTTGTGTCGCGTCATCAAGTACTTCTTCGTTAACCGCCATAGTCTTATCAGCATTTACATAAAGAACATCCTCGCCAGCATCGCACAAGGTTTGAAATTCATGGCTGAACTTGGTAAAAGCACCACCACTCGCAAAAGTGACATAGGTCTCATCGCCGATGCCGAGACGTTGATAAATTTTCTTGTACGCTTCAATCACTTTGTCATAATACTGATCCATATCCTCCTGCGTCGCATGGAGGGAATACATATCTTTCATGACAAACTCGCGCCCACGCATAATACCGCTTTTAGCCCGTAACTCATTCCGAAGTTTAGTCTGGAATTGATAAACACTAATAGGTAGGTCTTTGTAACTACTGATGAAGCGCTGCATCATCTCCATAATAGCCTCCTCATGACTCCAGGCCAGGCCAAGCTCCGTACCATCCTGTAGTTTGGTTTTGAACCAGACATCCACCGCTTCATCGCTCCAGCGACCAGTCATCTCCCACGTATCCTTACGCTGTAGATTGGTCATGATAAGTTCCTGCCCGCCGATAGCATTCATTTCTTCACGCACGATACGCTTGATGTTTTCCAGTACCCTAAAACCGAGCGGAGTATAAGCATAGACCCCGGCCATCACCTTGTACACATAGCCGGCCCGAATAAGAAGCGAAGCATTTTTACTCACTTCATCAGAAGGAGCCGTTTTACTCGTCTTAGTAAAGAGTTGGGATTGTTTCATAATCACGAGTTTTCTTGAATAATTTTCTTTTATTGTAAGGGAAAAAAAGCACTTCGTCAAAGAAAAAAGACCCGGACGATGTTTCTCGTCTTTCGGGTCTTTCTCAGTGCTGCGTTGCTATTTGATCGCTGCTTAACACTTCGCTGGCCGCCTATCTTTCATCACCTGGATTTCTTGATAGCGGATCTGGCGGCAGCGGGCCAATCCCCAGTCATACCAGTGGCAGGGTCGCTCACGCGAGGCCGTGCACTTGCCTTGGCAACAGGCGTTTTTGTGGAATGGTTCGAACTCATCAGCGCTCAAGGCGATTTTCACGAGTTCAACAATCCTCCCCAACTCCTGCTTGGTGGGCGGCGTCTCCGGTGAGGTCAAGCTGCCGTTGAAGACTGCTTGCCCTGGCACGAAGTAATACCACACGCCATGCCTTAGTTCTTGGCGGAGCTCTTCCCAGTTCGGGATGCGTTCGCCGCGCACCATCGCTTCTTCCACTTGAATGGCAGAGGAGACATCCCGCAGACTGATGCCGTCGTACTTGTTCGACATGATGACGACATTACCTGTGGAGCGCATCTGAATAGTCACCGCCGGCCGATCGCCGAAAGGCGACCGAGCATAGCGATGAATTCGCGGATCGTCCGAGCAAATGGCCAGAATGAGCATATCACGAATTTTGCCACCCTTGCCGATACCGCGGAACGGCACCAGGACTTTCTTCCTCTGATACTCTTCGGCCGTCACGGTCTCGAACAGATGTTGGTCGAGAGCGCGCGTTTCAAGCGCCACTTCCAACCACTGGTCACCCAGCGTCGGCTCGTCCGGATTCTGTGTCCGAATCAGCGTGGCGATATGCTGCACCGAAAAATCTTCGGTGGGCACGGCCTCGTAATACTTGGCCGCTATCCCCTCGTGCATCCAGTCGAAAATCTCCTGGACACTAAGCTTCCCATTGGCATAGTGCAGCTTGGTAAGGGTAGCTATGTCGTCTGGGCTTGCCGTGGCGGTGTTATTCACCTTCTCTGCAAACGCCAAAAGCATACGCAGATTGTGACGATTACTCACCCCCAGCCTCCTGGCTACCAAGGTAGCGGCGCATTCCTTGTTGACGCGCTCACGACCAGGTATGGGATGTTCATCGAACTCCCCGCCGCCCACGCCAATAGGAAGTAATTTGGCCTTGCGGACCCATTCGTCAGTAGCGCGCTGACCGTCGATAGTCTCGCGACCAGCGTTCCAAAAACCGACACCGGCGGTGTTGGCCCCAGGAAAAAACTTTTCTGCTTCCACCAACTGGTGGAGCATGAAGATGGCAAGACCTTCATCGAAATCCGCACGTTTGTGCGTAACGATGAACTTGATGGGAATAGCTGAACTCATGTGAAGCTCCTCTGAGCGTAAACGCTCGTTGTGGTAAAGGGCAAAAACGCCCGATTGAAAAGAACGCGTCACTAAAAAATACAACTTCTAGCAACTGTTTAGTATAGCACTTTTAAGCCATAAAGTCAAGCTCACGGGCTTATTGAAAATTGGAAACTATAGTTTCACTTCTTTTGTTTGTTCCGCTCCCCCGCGCAAGATGACGAGGGTAATCGTGTCACCGATATTAAAATGACTGAGAATTTCCGGCAAAGGATTGTCCAGATTGATTTCTGTGTCATTGACCGAAATGATGATATCCCCTGCCAGCAAACCAGCTTTGGCGGCCGGCGAGTCAGCGATGATAGCTAGCCCCGTGCTACCAGAACGTGAATAGATGAGCGCCCCGCGATCACGCGAGAGGCCGCGGCCCAGGGCCAGGGCCTTGGTAATGGGCAAGTAATAGACACCAAGGATAGGCCGCTTGTCGAGTGTGCCATTGATAGCGCGCCCGAGCGATTCACGGACAACGTTAGAAGGAATGAGGAACGTATGCGGAGCATTGTTCATCGTGAGCAATCCTACGATACCCACCATCTCTCCGCTGTAACCGACCACCGGTCCACCAACGTAGGCTTCGGCTTTGTCCACATCCATTTCAAAAACACTCTCCCACTTTTCCGAGGAGGCCACGGTCTTGCCGGAAAGATTGAAAATGCGGTTGATATTACTGAGGATGCCGACCGACAGGCGGTTCTGATACTCTGCAAAGGTATTGCCGATGGCAATCAGTTTTTTTCCTACCCGCGCGTCATCAGAATTGGCCAAGGCGATAGCGGGCGTAGTAGCGGTATCAGCCACACGGAAAAAATTGAGATTAGTCAACGTGTCGCGACCGACAAAGGAGGCCTCGTGAATGGAACCATCGTAGAGTAAGATAGAATACTTGGTCTTGGCGATATCGAAAGGAAGCTCACTATAGGTCACTACCAATCCGTCATTAGTCATGAGAACCCCAGTGGTCGTTTTGACTTCCTCGGCCGCCGCACCCAAAGAGGCCGGGCTACCCTTGATATCCGTTTCCGTGCCGGCAATAGCCACAATGTTCACAACCGCCGTGGCCGGTTGGGAGACAATTTTTTCCACCGTGTCATCCTCACGCACGACGATTTGCTCGGTTTTGTTCACGACCGTCACACGCTCCACTGCCTTTTGAAAGATAGGGATGTTCGCCAGAGAAGGCATCGTCGCCAGACGCGGTATCACAAAACGTTCGAAGAAAACGCCACCGATGCCGCCCAGCACAAAAACTAGCGCAATCAACGCTCCGAAATACAGGGTTTTTTTGATGAAAAAAGATGTCATAGGGTGAAATACTGGTCAGAGGATAACGTCTCATTCATACCATCTTTCCGGTTTTCTGGCAACCCAGAACCAGCTTTGAGATTTTAGATACTCGTTATGGTCTAACTCTTATAATCGCGGTCGCGATTATAAGAGTCGTGGGAGCTTCTTGTTTCTATCAACTATTTTGGAAAAACTTTTTTAAACCAGAATCCGCCACGGAGAACTAGACAGCAGTAAGAGTACAAGCCCGACGAAAAAGAGGATACGGATCAGTGCTTTTCTGAGCGAAAGCGTTCGGCGGAAGGCATCGAAAGAGATGTCCCACACCACGAAAAAGGCGATTAACCCAAGCGACCCGGTCGTCAAATAGCCGAAGGGCCAGAAACTCATCACCCACACCATCTCCCCCATAATCAAACCAACAAGAGCGCTGTAGAACATCACTCGCCGCCGCTCGGTCTTATCGACACTGATAAAGGTCTCGTAACTCGTAAGGCTCGCCCCGACGAAAAAGAGGAGCATCAATCCCCAGAGAGGGAAAGAAAAATTCAGGTAGAATCCGTACAGTCCGGTATAGAGGAAAAATATCGCTGCCATGGCGGAGGCATTGAGAAAGGCTTCTCCTGTCTTGTCGGTGGGCGCATGGTGCAGCCGATAATTTCCCAGGAGCGCGGCATAGTACATGAGTCCGCCCGCCACCACAAACACAGACCGTTCGGCCGGCTGATCAATAAGGGAGAGGAGAATAGGCGATGACAGTGAGAGGAGGATGGGCAGGAAGGCATCGGAGGAACGCTTGGTGAGGCGCCTGATAGCGATAAGGGAAAGAAGTAACAACGGTACCACGGAGAGAAAATACCAGTTCCAAGAAAAGGCGGTCGGGTAATACGATATCAGCCCTAATCCAAGAGAAAAGAGAATGCTCCAAAAAAATACCGCGAAATGAAAAACCATTACTTTCTTTCTTCGAGTGTTACCTTCACATCCTTTGTCTCTCCCTTGTGCCAGACCTTCAGCGTTATCACATCGCCCACATTATACTGGCCCATAAACGTCAGAAGCGAGTGATCAACATCAACGTGCGTGCCATTGATTTCCAGGATAACATCATTTTCCATGATACCAGCCTTGTCAGCCGGAGAACCGGGAACCACCGCAAAGTCCGTCAACGTCTCTCCGCGCAGCACCAACGCCCCATAATCGAAAGGCAGGCCATTTTTTTTCTGAATGTCTTTATTGAGAATAATAGAGCGCACACCAAGATACGGCGTCGTAATCTTGCCCGTCGTCCGCACCTGTTCGGCAATACGTTTCACCTGATTGATAGGCAGGGAAAATCCGATACTCTCCGCTCCCTGCGCCATCGCAACGTTCACCCCAATCACTTCGCCAGCCAAATTAAACAGTGGCCCCCCAGAATTGCCCGGGTTGATAGCCGCATCAATCTGAATGATGCCCGACAGGCGCTCCGAGTCGCCAAACCCGGAACCGGCATCCAGGTTTCTCTGCAGTCCCGAAATAATGCCCCGGCTGACGGAGTTGGCAAACTCTCCCAAAGGATTGCCGATAGCGATAACCGTCTCCCCCACTTTTATTTTTTCCGAATCACCCAAATCGAGCGCGGGGAAATCCTTACCGTCAATCTTGATAATAGCAATGTCGTTAACCGGATCACGGGCCAACACGGTGGCGGGGTACTCCGTACCGCCATTGACGATGACCGTGTAGTCGGCCTGTTCATCGGCTACGACATGCTTGTTGGTCACAATCAATCCATCAGCGGAGATGAAAAATCCGGACCCGCTTCCCACTTTCTGCTTTTCGGTTTCGCCTGTGTTCTTGCTGTTGCCGCCGTTGTTCGGGGTACTAAACGGACTGAAAAAAGGAAATCCCTGGAAAGGCGTGCCATAGAAACTGCGCACCTTCGGAACATCCTTGCTGATGACAATACTGACTACGCCGGGAGATTTCTTTTCCACCAAATCCGAAACCGCGTTCTCCTCTGTAATGATGGTCACCTTCTGCTGCTCCGGAGCTGACACGAGGTTTCCGCCCAAAAAGGAATGCTCTTGAGAGAAACGCAGGGCCACGGGGGCGACCAGTCCGCCGATGAAACCAGAGAGCATCATCAAAAAGACCAAGGCGAGTACTCGTCCCCGACCGTGTCTGCCTCGATGACAGGATGATACTTCCGGTGCATTTTTCTCCGGTGATACTGCGCTGGTAGAATGTTCGTATTCCATAGGAAAAATCTTTAACTCATTTATTTTTCAAAGCTAGTACCAGATGCTCATACACTCCTTTGTATTAGAACAAGAAGAGGGCGTCACCATTGGCTTTCTTGTGAAGCTCGCTCTCGAAATCCTGCAAGGCTTGACTCTTAAACTCGACGCGGCCCGTCCCGCGATCAAAGCGGTATTCGGGCGAAATGACCCAGATAGGAATATTTTTCATCTGCTCCGCCAACCAATCGGGGAATGTTACTTTGCGGGCAAAAATCTGCCGCAAACGATACAGCTGATTCCCCTGCTCTTTCTTCAGTTCCTCCACCAAGACGATATGGAAACCGAGCGCACTTTCTATCACGTCACCAGAAACTCCCACCTTCTGAAGTGCCACCGGCTTGCGCAGCTCCGGTGATAAATCATCCAAAGAAAACCAACCCAAATCGCCGCCCGCGGAAGCGGTCTGTCCTTCCGAGTATTCTCGTGCGATATC
>JBBQYU010000004.1:0-35315 GCA_038208355.1 Candidatus Moraniibacteriota bacterium | reverse complement strand
CCGCCTTGACGGTTGTGGTGGACAAGAATAGCTCGCGTTCAACCGCCAAATCTATCCTGTCTTTTCAGATTGCTGACGGGGCGATAGAAAATATTCTAAAGAGAGTGTACAAGAATACCGACAGTACTCTAAGCGCCTTGGCTGGCAATTTGTACGGATCGGCGGTGTGCGCAGGGGGCGTTATTAGTGGAGCGTTGCCGACAGGCTCGGGTACGTATCAGGTGGCATTTATCGACAAGAACGGAGCCAAACTTCAGTGCAGTGGCGCCGGTTTCAGCTCTTACGCTGAGTGGCGTCCCCAATTGGTGCGTCTGGTTTCGGTGGGTGCCTACAATGGAACGGTCCGAGCTGTAGACGCCGGGGTGAAGCCGTAGTCCTCTGAAAATGGGTGAGATATGTATTTTCGTTGTTTGGGTGGAGTGCTATACTGGAGACATGAAGCAATCTTTTTCTCAGAAACAAGCCAAGGAAAGAATCGCGAGCCTTTCGCGAGAAATTGACAAGCACCGGCATCTGTACCACGTGGCAGATCGGCCGGTGATTTCTGATGAAGCATTTGACTCTCTTCTGCGGGAATTGGAGGGCTGGGAGCGTCAGTATCCGGAACTGGCTTCTCTTAACAGTCCGACGAGGCGGGTCGGAGGTACACCGCTCAAGTCTTTTCAGAAGATACGACATGTTTTTCAACAGTGGTCTTTTGATGATGTTTTTGACGCCCATGAGCTCAAAGCCTGGTGTGAGCGTGTAGAGCGCATGCTTCAGAAGGAGGGTATAACAGAAAAGCCTCAGTACGTTTGTGAATTGAAGATTGACGGTTTGAAAATTATTTTGACCTATGAGCGTGGCGTATTGGTCACGGGCGCCACGCGTGGGGATGGTTCCGTTGGCGAGAACGTGACGGAGAATTTGCGTACTATTGGCAGCGTCCCACTCCAGTTGCGTTCTCCTGTGGATGTCACCGTGGTTGGGGAGGCCTGGCTGGGGGAAGGTGAATTACGACGTATCAATGCTCTGCGGGAAAAGAGCGGTGAGCCACTCTTCGCCAATCCACGCAATGCGGCGGCGGGAGCGATCCGGCAATTGGATTCCAAAGTGACTGCTTCGCGGAAATTAGACTCATTTATTTATGATATTGAGCATATCGTACCGGGCCAGACGTCTGAAGACGGTCGTATCGAGATGCCGGCGACCCAGGTGGCTGAGTTGGAGCTTTTGAAGGACCTGGGATTCCAGGTGAATGAGCATCATCGGTTATGTCAGACGGCGGAAGAAATCGAGACCTACTATCTTGAACAGGGAAAACAGCGGCATCGTTTCCCATATGGGTTAGATGGTATCGTCATCAAGGTGAATCAGCGGCACCTTCAAGAGGTGCTTGGTTATACTGGGAAGGCGCCTCGTTTCGGTGTGGCCTATAAGTTCCCGGCCGAACAGACGACGACACTGGTGGAGGATGTCAAAGTCCAAATCGGGCGGACAGGAGCATTGACACCGGTGGCGCATCTACGGCCGGTCCGGGTGGCTGGTTCGACCGTTAGTCGGGCAACGCTTCATAACTATGACGAGATTAGGCGCTTGGATGTCCGGGTGGGGGATACGGTGATTATTCAGAAGGCTGGAGATATTATCCCTGAGATTGTTGAGGTCATAAAAAATTTGCGGACTGGGAAAGAAAAAAAAATAGTGGAGCCGACCCAGTGTCCAATATGTGGTGCTGGAGTGAAACGAGAACGGATGGGAGAAAAGGGTGATATGAGCGCCGCGCTTTATTGTACGAATAGCCGGTGCTTTGCTGTCGAAAAAGAAAACTTGATTCACGCTGTGTCTAAGAAGGGCTTGGATATCCCCGGGTTGGGAGAAAAAATAGTCGAGCAGCTTATGAATGAGGGATTGGTCAAGGATATGGCGGATATTTTCGCTTTAACAATTGGTGATGTGGAACCGTTGGACCGTTTTGCACAGGTATCGGCAGAAAAGCTTATCACTTCCATCGAGCGGGCGAAAAAAGTGCCGGCGGGAAAATTTTTGTATGCTCTAGGCATCCGGTATGTCGGGGAGGAGACCGCGGATTTGATTGTAGAGCATATGATGAAAGAGTGGGGCAGCATGCGCACTCCGGAGGATATGGCTGTATACTTTTCAAAAAAAGCGCTGGAGGATTGGCTCGAGATAAAGGGCGTGGGGAAGGTGGTGGCCGCCAGTCTGACTGAGTGGTTTCACGATGAAAAAAATAGCGCACTGCTCTATGAGCTCACAACCTTAGGAGTGACGATTGTTCTGCCGGAAAAACAGGGGGCGGCAGCAGCTTCGTTGCGGGGGCAAACATTTGTTTTGACCGGTGAACTTTCTTCCTTTACAAGAGATGAGGCCAAGGCTATGATAAAGGAAAAGGGTGGTTCCGTATCCGCTTCGGTGAGCCGAAAAACTGATTTCGTGGTGGCTGGAGAAAATCCAGGCAGTAAATATGTTGCCGCGAAGACACTGGGGGTGAAGGTGCTTGATGAAAAAGAGTTCAAGAAGCTGTTGAAAGTTTGATTCGTACGTTTTTTTGTATCTTAAGATGAGAGAGTATGCTTTCAATCGATGAAGTAAAACATATTGCGCTTCTGGCTCGCATTGGGCTGAAGGACGAAGAGGTCCCGACCTATCAAAAAGATTTGTCGGCAGTGTTGGATTTTTTTCATGAGTTGGAAGAAGCCAAGACTGAGACGATAGAACCTATCCGTCATATTACGGGCACTCAGGATGTCATGCGTCAAGACAGCATGGATGATTTTGGGACTCTTGGAAAAGAAAATATTATTAAAAACATGCCTGACACGAAGGATAACTTCTTGAAGGTTCGCTCCGTGTTTTAGCACCTCTATGATTCGAGAATTACATCAAAAACTTCTTTCCCAAGAAATAACCGCGGTTGAATTGGCGGAACGCTACTTGCGCGTTATCGAGGAAAAGGACTCTGAAATCGGAGCCTATTTGACCGTGCTGCGCAAACAGGCGCTCGAGCAGGCGTTTCTGGTGGATGAACGAATCAAGCGAGGAGAACCGATTGACCTATTGGCCGGTATCCCGGGGGCAGTCAAAGACAACATGGCTCTGGAGGGTGTGCGGACAACGGCCGGTTCGAAGATTTTGGATAATTATATTGCTCCTTATAGTGCGACGGTGTTGGAACGACTGCAGAGTGTGGCGGCCGTTATCTTGGGCAAAACGAATATGGATGAGTTTGCTATGGGTTCTTCGACGGAAAATAGCGCTTATCGGCCGACTAAAAATCCTGTTGATGTGACGCGGGTTCCTGGAGGGTCTTCGGGCGGATCGGCCGCCGCCGTCAAAGCGGGCATGGCTGTCTGGTCTTTGGGGTCGGATACTGGCGGATCAATCCGTCAGCCAGCTTCCTTTTGTGGCGTTGTGGGGTTGAAACCGACCTATGGAAGAGTCTCTCGTTTTGGTTTGTTGGCCATGGCCTCAAGTTTGGATCAAATCGGTCCTATCACGACGACGGTGGAGGACGTGGCCATAGTTTTTTCGCGTATTGCCGGCCATGATGCTCATGATGCCACGACGGCACAGAGCGGCAACGGCAAACCTTTTGAAGAGTATCTGGGGGGTGAAGTGAAGGGGAAGATTATCGGCGTGCCCAAGGAATATTTTTCGGAAAAATTGGATCCTCGTATCAAAAAAGTGTGTGACGCCGCCTTAGAGCGTTTCACTTCTCTGGGGATGGTGGTGAAGGAGATTTCTCTGCCGCACAGCTCGTTGGCTTTGCCGGCGTACTATATCATCATGCCGTGCGAAGTGAGTTCGAACCTGGCGCGTTTCGACGGTATCAAATACGGTCTCTCCGTGAATGACCAAAAGGATTCTTCTCCCAGCATGGGAGCGCTTTTGGAAACCTACCTTGATACGCGGCGCATCGGTTTTGGTGCTGAGGTGAAGAAACGTATTATGTTGGGGACACACGCACTTTCTTCGGGATATTATGATGCTTACTATAGTAAGGCACAAAAAGTACGAGCACTCATCAAACGAGATTTTGAGGAGGCTTACCGGGATGTGGATATGATCTTTTCACCAACGGCTCCAGAAGTCGCTTTTCCTTTGGGAGAAAAGACAGCTGACCCGCTCAAGATGTATCTCGGAGATATTTACACAGTGACGGCCAATCTGACGGGCGTCCCAGCCATTTCTTTTCCCATAGGAACTCTCGAAGAGGGTGGGAAGCTGTTGCCTGTGGGTGGGCAGTTGATGGGGAAGTGGTTTGATGAGGAGAATCTTTTGTGTGTCGCTGATGCTTTCGAGAAGGCGGGGAAATAGTTTTTCCTTTCATAAAAAATAGGATATGGAAATTGACATCACGCTTATCATGGCCCAAGTTTTCGGAGGAGTAACAGCGTTCTTTTCGCACTCCTTTTTCTTTGCTGCGCTCAAGTTTTTTCTTTTTGTGTATATTGCGGTATTGATAGTTGATATTGTGCTACTCCTCATGCTGAAGGGGCTTTCCTCTGATTTTAAGAGGGCACTCTACGGAACGGAGCGACCTTTGGTGTCACGGGGGAAAATGATTACGCGCTGGGAGGCTATCTTGGCTCGGCTGGAGAGTCACAATCCATCGCAGTACAAGGTGGCTGTCTTGGAGGCTGACGCCCTGGCCCATGAGATTCTGACCGGTATTGGTTATCCGGGCGCTACCATGACTGAGAAACTGGAGAACGTTAAAGGGGGACAATTGGAATCAAAAGAGCTGCTCATAAGCGCCCATGAGGTGCGTAACCATATCGTCCACGAAGCGGACTTTGTCCTTTCTCGGGAAGAGGCGGAGCAGTGGCTCAACTCTTTCAAGGCCTTTTTTGACGAAGTGGAGCTTTTTTAGGTGCGCCGGAAGCACAATTGACAACTTGCCTTACTTCTGGTATCTTTCATACACAAAGCCCTCGGGGCTTTTTTTAAGAGGAAAATTTTTTCAAAAAATATGGGAACCGTCCTGACGTTCCTGCGTGAGGCTAGAATTGAACTGTCGCGAGTCAATTGGCCCACCCAGAAAGAGATTATCCGCTATACGGTGTTGGTTATTGCCATTAGTTTGGTGGTGGCGCTCTTCCTCGGAAGCCTGGATTTCTTTTTCAGTTACGGTGTCGAACGATATCTCCTCCGATAATTTTTTTCGTAATAACGTATTTCGTATGGCAAAGCAAACTCAGCATCATGGTCGCTCGTGGTATGTATTGCATACCTATTCCGGTTATGAGGACAACGTGGCTCGCAACCTGAAGCAGCGTATCGAGTCCATGGATATGCAGGAGCTCATCTTTGATGTCCTGGTGCCGAAGGAGAAGAAAATCAAGATCAAGGCCGGGAAGCGAGTCGTGGTGGAAGAGCGCATTTATCCTGGTTATGTGCTGGTAGATATGATGGTGACGGATGCTTCTTGGTACGTGGTGCGTAACACGCCGAACGTGACCGGTTTCATTGGTTTGGGCACGACGCCGACCCCGATTGATTCTAAAGAGATTGAGGCGCTGAAAAAACGCATGGGCGTGGCCGAACCGAAGTTCAAAATCGATGTCCATGTCGGTGACGCGGTCAAGATTTCCGATGGACCATTCAAAGATTTCGAAGGGAAGATTCAGGAAGTGGATGAAGAAAAAGGGAAGGTCAAAGTGCTGGTGTCTATTTTCGGTCGCGAGACGCCGGTGGAACTCGATTTCCTCCAAGTCAGAAAAAGCTAAGGACGTTTATTATTTAAGCGGTAGCAGGGTAGCGGAAGCTTCTTGCCCTGATACGAAAAGAGAATTTTATGGCCAAGACAATCAAAGCTATTATCAAGTTGCAAATCGCCGCCGGTAAGGCTAATCCCGCTCCTCCGGTAGGACCGGCACTAGGTCAGCATGGTTTGAACATTCAGGATTTTTGCGGCAAATTCAATGCTGCTACGCAGGATCGTATGGGAGATATCGTACCGGCCGAGATTACGGTCTACGAAGATCGTACTTTTTCCTTTGTATTGAAGACGTCGCCAGCTTCTGATTTGCTGAAAAAAGCAGCCGGAATCGCCAAGGCCGCCGCCAATCCGCTCAAGGACAAAGCTGGTCAGGTGACTATGGCGCAGGTACGGGAAATTGCTGAAAAGAAAATGGCCGATCTCAATGCTAACGATGTGGATGCCGCTATAAAGATTATCGCTGGCTCAGCTCGTTCTATGGGTATCAAAGTAGTAGGCTAATTATTTTGTAACGTGTGGGAGTCTGCCTGGTGGTGGACGTTTGTACCACGTAATACTATGTCTCGAGGAAAAAACTATCGTAATATTGTGGCCAAGCTCGATGTGACCAAGGTCTATACACCGGAAGAAGCCCTGGCTTTCTTGAAAGAAAACAAGACGGCCAAGTTTGATGAGTCAGTTGAAGTGCACGTCCGCCTCGGCACTAACCCAAAGAAGTCGGATGAAATGGTGCGGGCCACCGTTATTTTGCCTCATGGCACTGGTCGGGCCCAGAAAGTGGCCGTCGTAACCAGCACTAAGGAAAAAGAAGCCCAGGAGGCTCAGGCTGATTTGGTAGGCGGCGAAGAACTGATTGCCGATATCAAGAATGGTAAAGTGGTCCCGGGAGTCGCGTTTGATGTTCTTTTGGCTACTCCAGAAATGATGCCGAAATTAGCCGTGATTGCCAAAATCCTTGGACCGAAGGGCATGATGCCATCACCCAAGACTGAGACTGTGACCGTCAAGATTGCCGAAGCGGTAGAAGTGCTCAAAAAAGGGAAAAAGGTGAGCTTCAAAAACGATGATACCAGCAACCTTCATCAGGTTATCGGCAGGACCTCTTTCACGATTCAGGAGCTCGCTGAGAACTACCAGACCTTTCGTGACACGTTGGACAAATCCAAGCCGGAAAACATGAAGGGCAAGCTTATCAAGTCAATATCGATGTGCTCTACGATGGGCCCGAGCCTGACGATTAAGGCATAACTGAAAGCAGGTCTTTCTGACCCGTTCACTTCTTGGTTAATCCTACAAGCTATCAGCTCCCTATATGATTCTTTCAGATCGAGACATCATCAAAGAGGTAAAAGCGGGGGAGATTACTCTTAAGCCATTCAAGAAAGAGTACGTCCAGCCGGCCAGCATCGATTTGCATTTGGATCGCCATTTTTTGGTGTTTGATACCAGCAAGAACTTTGTCATTGATCCGAAGGAGCTGAGCAAGAATCTTATGAAGCCGGTGGAAATCAAGGGCGAAGAGCCGTTCATTTTGCACCCACAGGAATTTGCCTTGGGGCTCATCTATGAGGAGACGGGTGTCTCTGCCAAGATGGTGGGACGGCTCGAGGGGAAAAGTTCCTTGGGGCGGCTCGGTCTCATCATCCATACTACGGCCGGATACCTCGATCCAGGCAATTCGCTCAAGATGACGCTCGAGCTCTATAACGCCGGCAAGATTCCCATCAAACTCTACTATCGCATGCCTATCGGGCAGATGGCTTTTGAATATCTCTCCTCCCCCTGCGACCGCCCTTACGGCTCCAAAGGACTGAACAGCAAATATCTGGGCGATCAGAAGCCGGAAGCCTCCAAGATGCACCTCAATTTCAAGAAAAAAGCCTCTCGCTAAGAGAGGTTTTTCTTTTTGCCAGTTATTTGCGGAAGTTCTTTTTGTGTGAGAAAATAGACCTTGAGAGAGAAAATATTCTTTTTTAATGAGAAAACGCTATGCGTCAGTATTTGGATTTGTTGCGGCATATCGAAGAACACGGAGTGGAAAAAACCGACCGGACCGGAACTGGCACGAAGAGTGTTTTCGGCTATCAGATGCGTTTTGACTTGGCGCAGGGGTTCCCCTTGCTCACCACCAAGAAAATGGCGCTACGTTCCATTATCCATGAACTGTTGTGGTTTTTGAAAGGGGACTCCAATTTGAAGTATTTGGCGGACAACAATATTCATATTTGGGACGAGTGGCCTTACAAGGCCTATGTGCAAAAAATGGGTCACGCAGTTCCGCCGACGGGGTCTCCCGAGTGGCAGGAAGGACTGGCAGCGTTTATAGAAAAGATAAAGACTGATGAGCATTTTGCTAAGGAGTACGGAGAGCTGGGGCCTATTTATGGGTATCAGTGGCGCAGCTGGCCCGCTCCCGATGGACGACATATCGATCAGATTACCGAAGTGATTGAACAGATTAAGACGTCGCCCGATTCGCGCCGCTTGATTGTTTCTGCTTGGAACGTGGCGGATATCGCCGAGATGGCCAAGGCTGGGTTGCCACCTTGTCATTGTCTGTTTCAATTCTATGTGGCCGATGGGAAGTTGTCGTGCCAGTTGTATCAGCGGAGCTGTGACACGTTTCTAGGTGTACCGTTCAATATCGCTTCGTATGCTCTTCTGACGATGATGGTGGCGCAGGTATGTGGTTTGGAACCGGGGGAATTCGTGTGGACTGGTGGTGACGTCCATATTTATAGCAATCATCATGAACAGGCACGTTTGCAGCTCTCTCGTGAGCCATTGCCACTTTCTACTATGAAACTCAATCCGGCGGTAAAGAGTATTTTTGATTTTACGTTTGAAGATTTTACTCTGGAACACTATCAGTCGCACGATGCCATTAAGGCCCCTATATCTGTCTAACTCTTCTCTTTATGGCTCATCCACGCTTGAGTATTTTTGTCGCCGTTGATGAAGAGCGGGCCATCGGTAAAGATAACCAACTTCTCTGGCACATTCCTGAGGACTTGAAACATTTCAAAGAGCTGACCACTGGACACGCGGTCATCATGGGGGAGAATACCTATCATTCTATCGGGCGGCCATTACCTCATCGCACCAATATCGTGATGACATTGGATCGGGGTGTGAAGTTGTCTGGATGCCTGGTGGCCTATTCATTAGAAGAGGCATTGGCAGTTGCGCGAGAGCATGAAGCGGAGGAGATCTTCGTGATGGGTGGGGCCAGTATCTATCGGCAGTTTCTGCCCTTAACCGATCGGTTGTACCTGACTTTGGTCCAGGGGAAGCATGAAGCGGATACGTTTTTCCCGGATTATTCAGAATTTAATAAGATAATCAGTGAAGAAAAGCACAGTGATCAGGAGCACGAATACACGTTTTTTGTTCTGGAACGTGAAGCAACTATTTCATAAATAAAAAAATATGCAAAAGAGTATCATCGGCATCGCAGGAGAAATCGCTTCCGGGAAGGACACGGCCGGCAAGTATATCGCGGAGAAGTACCAGGGTCATTCGCTGCGGTTTTCTCAGGTTTTGCGTGATATTTTGGATCGCATGAGTTTGCCTCAGGATCGCGAGCACATGGCCGCTCTTTCTCTCCATCTACGCAAAGCTTTTGGTGAAGATATTCTGTCTCGGGTTATTTTGGCCGAGTCGGATAAAAGTCAGAACGAATTGGTAGTAGTGGATGGCGTTCGCCGTTTGCCGGATATCATTCATTTGGAAGCTGATGAGCGTTTCTATTTCATCTATGTTGAAGCCTCTCCGGAAACGCGCTATGGTCGGTTGATTAAGCGTCGGCAGAATGCCGATGATGCCACCAAGACGCCAGCGCAGTTTGAGAAAGACGCTTTGTTGGAAACAGAATCTCAGATTTTAGATTTGAAGACCCGAGCTGACTATGTTATCAATAATGACGGCACATTGGAAGAATTGCAGGCGCAAATAGACGAGGCGGTTACTAAGATACTAAAGAGCTAGCCCACGAGTATGAAAAAGGGAACATTTATCGTTTTCGAAGGATTGGATGGGGCAGGGCAAGGGACGCAGATTGCGCTGTTGGAAAAATATATCCAGTCGAAGAAGAAGAAGAAGGTGTACGTGACTTCGGAACCGTCTCATAATTTGATTGGTGGACTTATCCGTTCTTTGTTACGGCACCATTGGTTTTTGAGTAATACAGGTATTCAGCTTCTTTATGCCGCCGATAGAGCACATCACTTGGAAATCGAGGTTTTCCCGGTGCAAAAAAAAGGATGCCATGTTATCTCCGGGCGTTATTTTTTCTCGACCATCGCTTTCGGATCGATCAATAATGATGTGAAATGGCTGAAAGCAATTAATGAGAAATTTCCTCATCCGGATATTACTATTTTTTTAGATGTTTCTCCCAAAGAATGTATGAAGCGCATCAATAATGGCCGCCCTTTGAAAGAACTTTTTGAAAAAGAAAAAACTTTACAGAAAGTGTACAAAACATATATGAGTCTGGTGAAGGATAAGACGCACAAGAATGTTTATGTTGTAGATGGTGCTCGCCCTGTTGCAGAGGTAGCCAAGGATATCGAGAAGATTATTGATAAGCATATTTAAGTGATGAAGCTGCAAGTAAAAAAATTGGATTCGCAAGCGAAACTGCCAGTACGTGCTTATACTGATGACGCTGGTTTGGATTTGTATAGTAATGAAGAGTGTTTTTTAGCACCCGGTGAACGGCGGACCATGAAGACGGGGGTAGCCCTTGCTATTCCGACTGGTTATGTCGGGCTTATTTGGGATAAATCCGGTATTGCTTCCAAGGCGGGAATTAAAACAATGGGTGGGGTGATTGACGCAGCATATCGGGGAGAGATTGGTGTGGTGGTGGTAAATCTTTCATCAGCAGTTTATAAAATAGAAAAAGGCGCTAAGATAAGCCAGATATTGATACAAAAAGTGGAGTTGCCAGAAGTTTGCGAAGTGTCGGAGTTAGATGATACCATACGAGGAGTAGGCGGATTCGGTTCAACCGGAACGCACTAAATACAGAATCTATGAAATACGGAGTGACTATTGGTATGGAAGTGCACGCAGAGCTCAAGACTAGCTCCAAGATGTTTTGTTCGTGCAAGAATGGTTTGGGCTTGGAAACGGAACCCAACGTCAATATTTGCCCGGTCTGTACTGCTCAGCCTGGGACGTTGCCCGTACCTAATGCTCGAGCCATTGAGGCGGTGCAGCGTGTGGGATTGGCCCTGGGGTGCCACTTACGCTTAGCATCCAAGTTTGATCGTAAAAACTATTTTTACCCGGATATTCCCAAGGGCTATCAGATTACTCAGTATGATGAGCCGTTTTGTGAAAAGGGGGCTATGGAAATTGCCGGTAAGAAGTTCCGCGTTACGCGCATTCATCTGGAAGAGGACACCGGCAAATCGATGCATCCGGCCGGGGAAAACTATACTTTGGTTGATTTCAATCGGGCCGGCGTGCCTTTGATGGAGCTGGTGACTGAACCTGATTTTGAAACTGGTAAGGATGCTAGTGCTTTCTGCCAGAAATTGCGTCAGACTCTTCGCTATCTGGAAGTATCAGATGCTGATATGGAAAAAGGGCAGATGCGTTGTGAGGTCAATATCTCACTTTACCCGGAAGGGGCTGATCGTTTGTCGGGTACGAAAGCAGAAATTAAAAATATTAATTCTTTCCGGTCGGTAGAGCGGGCGATTGAGTATGAGATTGCCAGGCAGACCGCGGTGTTGGAAAAAGGGGAAAAGGTTGTACAGGAAACGCGCGGGTGGGATGAGGTTAAGAATGTCACCGTTTCGCAGCGCAAGAAAGAGTCGGCCCATGATTATCGCTATTTCCCGGAGCCGGATATTCCACCTTTTGCATTTACAGAAGCCTACGTGGAAGGGCTACGTTTGTCATTACCAGAATTACCGGATGCCAAGCTCAAGCGTTTTATGGAACAGTACAGCTTGCCTGAGGCGGATGCGGTGCTCCTTTCCGAAGAACGAGCCTTGGCTGATTATTTCGAGGATGTGATGAGCGAGTTGGCTGCCAAAGTGGAGGCGAAAGAGGTGGCTGCTTCTTTTGAACGCGTGGCCAAACTAGCCGCCAACTATATGTTGACCGAGTTGCGCAAGCATTTGATTGAACACAATCAGTCTATCAAGGATGTACCGATCAGCGCTGAAAACTATGCCGAATTCATTGGGATTATTGCGGATGGCAAGATTAACTCGAGCGCCGCTCAGACCGTGCTGGCGGAGATGTATCAAGGTAGTGATGGGGATACCGATCCTTCCCATATCATTGAACGACTCAATCTCGGTCAGGTCAACGATAGCGAGGCGCTGGAAAAATCTGTAGCTATGGTGCTTGAACGTAATGAACAGTCTATTGCTGACTACAAATCTGGTAAGCAAAATGCTTTCCAATATTTGATTGGTCAAATTATGAAGGAAACGAAAGGAAAAGCCAATCCTCAGATGGTCTCTGAAATCTTGCGTCAAAAGTTGCAGTAGGAAGGCCTGTTTACTCAACGTGTTTTTGGGTTATTTTTGGTATGTGGAATTTTTACTGTGTTACATACGTTGTTACGTAACTCATTACGTAACAAAAGTGTGTTGCTGCCATTATAATTTTTCGATGAGCATTTGTATTTCTTTTGGCTGCGTTACCCAGTGGATAGGGGCGCCGAGCTTTTCGAAACGCCGAAGCCAGGTGAGCTGACGCTTGGCATAATGGCGGCTTTCGCTCTCAATGCTGTTTCGCATTTCTGCGCGGGAAATTTTTTTCTGCAGAAAAAGGGCCATATACTTGTATTCCAAGCCGAAACTCTCTAGTCTGTTCCAACTGATGTTATCAGCTCGGAGTTTTCTCGCTTCCGCGAGCATACCCTGCCGCAGTCTTTTATCCAGGCGGGTGGCGATGTTGTGAGAGATGGTTTTTTGTGGAGGATTGATGGCGATGATAAGGTAATTTTTGGCTTTTTCTCGATAGTCGATAGTCCGTTTGGGCGGGACGGCACCAAGGGTCTCGATGATTTCTAGTGCTCGGATAATGCGGATCTTATTCTTTTGATCTATGGCCTTTGCTCGTTCCTTGTCTTTTTTTTGTAATTGCGAAAAAAGCGCCTCTGTAGAAAGTTTGGCGAGCTTTTTACGGAGTGTAGTATTGGGTTTCACGGACGGGAAGGAGACGTCGTCGATGAGGGCTTGTACCCAAAAACCGGTGCCACCGCAGATGATGGGCGTTTTACCACGCTTGCGAATGTCAGCGATACTTTTTTTGGCATCACGGATGAAATGAGTGACGTTGTAACTACGTTTTGGGCTGGCCACATCAATGAGGTGGTGCACTATGCCCTCTGAATAGAACGGATCTTTTTTTGGATTTTCATTTGGCATTTTGGTAAAGTCCCTCGGGACTTTACCTGTTCCGATATCCATGCCGCGGTAGACCTGGCGGCTGTCAGCGGAAATAATTTCTCCGTTGTAGGCGCGCGCCAAAGTGATGGCCACGTCTGATTTGCCAGAGGCGGTCGGGCCGACGATAACTACTATTTTCGGGAAAGATGTATCCATCAGTATTTTAGGAAATATCACGAGATTCTACCGACTCCACACCCTCGAGTGTCTGGAGGTGGGCCAGGTGCTCCGGAGTGGGGTTGATGGCGAAGGTGGTTTCCAGAGTCGCTCCTTGGATTTTGACAGCCACTTTTTTGGTTCCGGTCGGGAATGTTTTCAGGAGCTGTGACAGAAGTTCAATAATTTTTGGTGGGGCATCGCGTTTGATGGTGATGACCAGTTGATCCTGGCGACTGGACTGGGCATTTTTGGTGGGGTTTTGCATTTTTTGTCTGGTGGCTTCTGTGCGCGCGAAATGATGTAGGGTATCAGGGGAGACACGCTCTAATCCCTCAGCAATACATTTGAGCATGCCGTCTTTATGGGAAACCCGTGCATCAACCATGACCACTTCGCCCACGATCCAGGAATCGCCGGTGCGTTCCGCCGCTTTGCCGAAGACCAACATCTCAATCCGACTGGTCATGTCTTCGAGGCCGACAAAGTACATAGTACTACCGTTTTTGGTAAGTACTTTGCGGACCGTGGTAACGACTCCACCGAGGCGGACATGGCTGTTGTCCTCCTTTTTTTCGAGCTGGTTGAGCGGGGTAGCAGCCTTGTTGAAGTAGTCTTGGTACTCGCTGGTGGGGTGATCGCTCACGTAGAGGCCGAGCAATTCTTTTTCCCATTCCAGACGCTGCTTCTTGCTGGCCTTGACGGAGGGAACAAATTGGATTTTGCTCACGGGCATCACCATGTCGCTGAAGAGGCTGCTGCCATGAGTTTCAGAAATAGCTTTAAGATTCTTTCCGTGTTGCAGGATGGCGTCAATGCTCTGCAAAAGCTCCATCCGTTCGCCGAAATCTTCGAGGGCCCCCACTTTGATCAAAGCTTCCACTGATTTTTTGTTGAGGTCTTTGGTTTTGACTCGTTCCACAAAATTCTCTAGAGCATCATACTTTCCTGCCAGTTTGCGCTCCTCGACGATTTCGTGGGCCACCACATGGCCGACGTTTTTGATGGCGTTCAATCCAAAACGGAGATGCTCCTTGCCGTCATCGCCGATGATGACGGTGAAGGCTTCGAAACTTTCGTTGATGGAGGGGGCCATGACCTCGATGCCCATTTCACGGGTTTCGGTCACTTCGATAGCGATACGATCAATGTTGTCCTGGTCAGAGGTGAGGAGGGCGGCCATGAATTGAGCGGGGTAGTGAGCTTTCAAATAGGCCGTCTGATAGCCGACCATGGCATAGCAGGCCGCGTGAGAACGGTTGAAACCATAGCCGGCAAACGGTTCGATGAAGGCAAAGATTTTTTCGCCGATATTTTTTCCGACGCCGGTCTGGATACAGCCTTCGATGAACTTTTCTCGTTGTTCGGCAACCAGTTCTTTGATTTTTTTCCCGACAGCTTTGCGCAGCACGTCGGCTTCACCGAGGGAAAACCCGGCCAAGTCTCGGGCGATCTGCATGAGTTGCTCCTGATAAACGGCTACCCCGTAGGTGTTTTTCAGAATAGGCTCGAGCTTGGGGTGGAGGTATTTGATGGTGAGGGTACCGTGTTTGCCGCCGATGAAGTCAGGGATATAGTCCATCGGTCCCGGACGGTAGAGGGCCACCATAGCGATGATATCTTCGAAAACGGTCGGCTTGAGTTGTTTTAGGTAGCGTTTCATACCCGAGCTTTCCAGCTGAAATACGCCGGTAGTGTGAGCGTCTTGGAGAAGTTTGAAGGTTGCCTCATCATCGAGGGGAATTTTTTCGATGTCGATATCGACGTTTTTTGTCTTGCGGATAATGCGCAGGGTATTTTGGATGATGGTCAGGTTTTTCAACCCCAAAAAGTCCATTTTAAGAAGACCGATTTTTTCGACGGCATTGGATTTGGTCGAGGCGGGATATTGGGTCACGACGCCTTCGCGAGAGCCTGACACGCGCTGGAGTGGCGTGTAGTCGGTGACCGGGTCCTTGGTAATGACCACACCGCAGGCATGCATGGAAGCGTGCCGGGAAAGCCCTTCCAGTTTCATGGCGGTGTCAATCAGTTTTTTGGCATCGGCACTTTCGGTATACCACTTCGTAAACTCGGGCACTTCCTCGAGCGCTTTGGTAATCGAAGTGAACATGGGAATCATTTTGGAAGTCTTGTCACAGAATTCATAGGGGAATCCTAGGGCGCGTCCAACATCGCGGACGGCAGCGCGGGCGGCCATGGTTCCGAAGGTGATAATCTGAGCGACGTGGTCATTGCCATATTTTTCGCGCACGTAGTTTAAGACATCATCGCGGCGATCATCGGCAAAGTCCATATCGACATCGGGCATGGAAATACGTTCGGGGTTAAGGAAACGCTCGAAGAGCAAGTCGTAGCGGATAGGGTCGAGGTTGGTGATGCCGGTGAGGTAGGCAACGAGGGAGCCGGCTGCCGAACCACGGCCAGGGCCAACCACCACACCATTGTTTTTGGCCCAGTTGACGAAGTCTTGGACGATTAAGAAGTATGAGGCAAAGCCGGTCTTTTCGATAACCTCGAGCTCATAGTCCATGCGAATAGCATATTCTTCCCCCAGCCTCTCTTCACCGAAGCGTTTCTTGAGACCGATCTTACAGAGCTCGCGCAGATAGTCATCTGCCGTCGTGCCGGCGGGCAGCGGAAATTCCGGCAGATGGTTCTCTCCGGTGGGAATTTTGAAGTTGCACGCGTCCGCTATCTTCTCGGTGTTTTCTATGGCCTCGGTAAAGTCTTTGAAAATTTCAGCCATTTCCTCAGGCGAGCGGAAGGACAAATCAAGTGACATCATGCTGAAGCGCTCGTGGTCGGAAACCTTTTTGTTGTCCCGGATACAAAGGAGGATGTCCTGCACCTCGGCGTGCTCCTTTTTGACGTAGTGAACATCAACGGCTGCCACAAGTGGAATACCTGTTTCTCGGCTAATTTGCACCAGCCCCTGGTTGACCGCCACCTGGTTTTCATTGTCAAAATGTGGCCCCAGTTCGAGGTAGAAGTTGTCTTTGCCAAATATGTCCTGATATTCCAGGGCCGCTGCCTTGGCACGTTCGAAATTGCCGTAGAGGATTTCTGAAGGCACTTCGCCTTGCATGGAACCTGAGAGAGCAATCAGTCCTTCACCGTAGGTCCGTAAGAGTTTTTTGTCCGCGCGTGGTTTGTAATAGAAGCCGTCGAGTTGGGCGACGGAAATAAGCTTCATGAGATTTTTGTAACCGACTTCATTTTTTACCAAGAGAACAATTTGCGAGCGCCGCCGATCTTCTGTGGTATTGTTTTTGCTGGTTAGGTCTTTGCAGACGAACATTTCCGCTCCAAAAATTGGCTTGATGCCATATTCCTTGGCCTTGGTTTGGAATTCTACCGCTCCATAGAGGGCTGAAGTATCGGTCAGGGCCAAAGAAGTCATCCCATATTCCTTGGCCTGCGCCAACAGCTCCTCAATTTTTGGGAGCGCGGTCAGGAGGCTATAGTGCGAGTGGACGTGGAGATGAGTGAACATGGCAATATAAATTTTCAATTATCAATTTCTAATTTTCAATGAATTTCCAATGTTTCAGTTTTCCAATTGAGAAATTTTAGAATTGATTCATTGTTTGAAAATTGTGAATTGAAAATTGAAAATTTCTAAATAAAAAACCAGACTTATAAAAAGACTGGAACTATGAGATGTAGTCGTGGTGTTTTCATAGCGAGTGGTTTCCCCCATAGCCCAGGCGAACCTGTGGGTTTTGCAGGGAAGTTATCTATTTATAGTATATAATGAGTTCATGGAAACGACAACTTTTGCCAAAGAACAGGAAATAGTTGCGAATAAGCCATTTTTTGTGGTTGGTATTGATGAAGTAGGGCGGGGACCTTTGGCCGGACCGGTGGTGGCGGCTGCCGTAAGCTATAAGGATAAGACTTTTACTATTCCCGAAGCGTTAGAGAAAGAATTCACACTGATACGTGATTCCAAAAAGTTATCTGCCCAGCAGCGAGAAAAAATAGTTGACGTGATTCGGGAGCATTTTTTTGTCGGGGTAGGTTTGGCTAGCGTCGAGACGATTGATCGTATTAATATTTTGCAGGCGACGTTTCTGGCCATGAAGGCGGCCCTGACCGATGTCATAAAAAATATTCATCAGGCAGGCATTGCTTCTCCCGAGGTGTACCTTTTGCTCGATGGCAATCAGAAACTGCCGAGCTATTCTGGTCCGCAAGAAGCAATCACTGGGGGGGATGGTAGTGTGAAGTCTATCGCCGCCGCCTCTATTGTTGCCAAGGTGGTCCGTGACCGCATGTTGGAAGAATATGAGCACGCTTATCCGGGCTATGGGTTTGCTCGGCACAAGGGCTATGGCACTAAGGAGCATATGGACGCCTTGCGCAAGATGGGCGCTTGCCCCATTCATCGCATGTCTTTCAAGCCGGTACTCTTGTCATTGCCGGAAAACGTCAATAAACGCTTCTCTCACGTCTTGAAGCCGAAGAAGGGCTGAAGTCTTTTGCCACCGCTCTTTTGTGAGCCAGGGTGTAAGGTGGGCCCGTTTGAGGGACGGCGGTTGATTGAAATATCGGCGAGCACCCTTGTCAAAAGACAAAACCCATGTTAGATTAATTACATCGTAAATTTTTCTGAAATGTTATGGCTCTACCGAAGCAAAGACACACAAGGCATCGTCGTGATCGTGCTCGTACCCAGTACGATGTAGCGTTCGTCAATACTCAGGAGTGTCCGAAGTGCAAAGCACGTATTTTGTCGCATCGCGTATGTACCGCATGTGGCTTTTACAAGGGAAAAGAAATGGTTAATACCACTCCCAAGCTGAAGACTGAGAAAAAATCCGCTTAAAGGGCGCGGGCTTTTTTTGGTGCGGGGTGACGTAGGCTATCCGTGTTTTTTCGCAATCAAAACAAAAATGGCAAATCGGCATCTTCAAAGATCAGTAGCGATGCAGTCCCTCTTCGAGTGGGATTTTCAGGGTCAGCATGATGAACAATCACGCGAGATTTTGAAACGCAATATTCTGGAGTTTGCTTTGGGATTGGAAGACACGGTTTTTGCGGAACATTTGTTGGAAGGAACGTTGCGGGAACGCAAAACCATTGATAAGTTGATTGAAAAGTGTGCCCCGGAGTGGCCGATTGATCAAGTGACCGCCGTCGATCGCAATGTTTTGCGTCTGGGTATCTATGAACTCATGTTCGGGAATTATGATGAGGTGCCTCCGAAAGTAGCCATCAACGAAGCAATCGAACTGGCGAAGACCTTTGGCAGCGATGCCAGTCCGCGTTTTGTGAACGGTGTGCTCGGCACTATTTATCGTGAGATGGGAGAACCGATGAAAGATGATATTTCGGAAAATCATAAGCACGCTGGCGAAGAGGCTCCGGTTAAAGAAAAAAAAGATACTAAAAAGACCGTCAAGAAAGTTTCCGCGAAGAAAGCGAAGTAAACAAGCGCGCGAGCGCTTTTTTGGTAAGATGAACATTATGAATGCAGCGATTGACAGGGAAAAATTACAGACTCGGTTTGGCATCACGATTAAGAACGAAGAGCTTTTTCAAGAGGCGCTGACACATCGTTCGTATCTGAATGAACACAAGGAATACCGACATGCTCACAACGAGCGCCTGGAGTTTCTGGGTGACGCGGTCTTGGAATTGGTGGTGACGGAATATCTGTTTCATGAGTATAAGAACCCGGAAGGAGACTTGACGAGTTATCGGGCTGCTTTGGTGAACGGCGATATGCTGGCCACTGTCGGGCAGGGTTTGGGCGTACAAGATTTTCTCCTGATGAGTCGTGGCGAAGCCAAGGATACTGGTCGGGCCCGCGGATATCTGGTGGCTAACGCCATGGAGGCTATCATCGGAGCGCTCTATCTGGATCAGGGCTATGAGGTGGCCAAGGTGTTTATTGTGAAGCAGGTACTCAGTCATTTGCCGGAAGTTTTCGAGCAGGGGCTTCATACGGATGCCAAAAGCCATTTTCAGGAGCTGGCTCAAGAAAAAACAAGCATTACTCCGGGTTATCGGGTACTCAAAGAATGGGGACCCGACCATGACCGGCACTTTATCGCGGGAGTGTATTTGGGGGAAGAACTGGTGGCGGAGGGCGAAGGAGCTTCCAAGCAGGAAGCTCAGCGCGAGGCTGCCAAGCAAGCGCTTTTAGCCAAAGGCTGGTAAAAGTTGTTTCTTTGGCTTTGTCGTGAGGAAGTTCAGGCAGGGCTTTTTTCTTTTAGCTCGAAATGGGATATAATCAAACTAATGCCCAAGCTCAAATGATACATGTCAAAAGAGCCTGTTTTGGTAGTTTGATATTTTTTGGTTTTGTTTGGAATGTGTCGTTTGGATTTTGAAATTTTAGAAGATGTATCTCAAGAAACTGGAAATTAGCGGGTTCAAGTCGTTTGCTAACAAAACGACGTTGGATTTTTTGCCGGATTGCGATGTCGCCAGCAAAGCGACGTGTGGCATCACGGCTATTGTTGGACCGAACGGTTCCGGCAAGTCCAATGTGGCCGATGCCATTCGTTGGGTGATTGGTGAACAGTCATCCAAGAATTTGCGTGGAAAAAAATCCGAAGATTTGATTTTCGCCGGTACGGATAAGAAGGGCCGTTTGGGAGCTGCTTCGGTGACCCTGTATTTTGATAATTCTGACAAGCGTATTCCCATCGAGTTCGTGGAGGTCTCCATCACTCGTAAGATTTTTCGGAGTGGAGAGAGCGAATATCTCATCAACGGTTCGCGGGTGCGTCTTTTGGACATTGTCGATCTTTTGGCTAAGACAGGCATTGGCAAGGATAGCTATTGTGTGATTACCCAGGGTATGTCAGATGCGGTACTGAATGCCACTCCGATTGAGCGGCGTTCTATCTTTGAAGATGCCGCGGGTGTCAAACAGTTTCAAATCGAAAAGGAACGAGCCTTGCGGAAATTGGAGAGTACTCGCGAGAACCTGATGAAGGTAGATGCCTTGACGACGGAAATCGAACCACATCTCAAGAATCTGCGGCGTCAGGCGGAAAAAGCCTCGCAGGGTAAGGACGTAGCGGAAAAATTACGCGCCAAACAGTACCTCTTGTACAGTTTTTTGTGGGATAATTTTCATAGTGAGCGGGGGAAGCTAGCCCAAGAACGTGACGGAGTACAGAAACAAGTCTTTGATTTGGAGATAGTGACTAACACTCTGTCCAGCGAGGTAGCGGAGGCTTCTCGGTCTATGGAGGACCAAAGCCAGGAAGAAGTGTTGGCTGCTGAATTGAGTAAGTTTCGTGATGAGGCTAATACGCTTTTGCGTGACCGGAGTATCTTTGATGGCAAGATAGAAATTGAAAAAGAGAAGCAGAAAGAGCAGGAGGTTATTCGGGTAATACCGGTAGATTTGCAGTACGTGCGTCAGGCCTTAGAAGAAATCCGCACGCATCAGGAGGAGCTGATTGACCGCATCCAGCATGTTGAGCGCTTGGAAGACCTGCAGGACATTCGTGAATTTGCCCAGGTGATTAAGCAGAAGATGTATGATTTGGATCGGAAAGCCGGAGAAGGCAGTGTCAAAGAAAAGAAGGTGCTGTCGTTACCGGCAGAGGAGCAAGCGGCCAGTGATGAGCGATTGGCCCAGTTTGCCAAGGAAAAGGAGACTTTGAACGCTCGGCTGGAAAAGATTCAAAAAACAATCGGTGAGAAAGAGCAAGCGCTGCGTACCATGCACGAAGTGAGTCGGACGAGTCGGGAAACGTTTTTCGTCAAAGAAAAAGAATGGCGTGAGAAAGAAACGTCGTTGACGCGTCTCAAGGACCAACTGAATGAAATTAAGGTGCGCTTGGCTCGTGTGGAGGTGCGGGAAGAAGATCTGGTCAATATGGTGCGAGAAGAACTTTCCTTGAAGACGGATGACTTGAAATATGATGGGACGGTGGTGGAGCGAGAGAAACTTGAACGGGAAATTGCCAGATTGAAAGTGGAGGTGGAGCACATCGGGACCATCGATCCGTTGGTGGTGGAGGAGTATCAAGAGACTGAGAAGCGTTATGAGTTTTTGACTCACGAATCGGCAGATTTGAAGCAGGCTATTCTGTCGCTCCGTACTGTGGTAAAGGAGATGGATCAAAAAATCGACGCGGTTTTTCATGATGCTTTTAAGGAAATTCGTAGAAAATTTGAAGCTTACTTTAAAATTATTTTCGGTGGCGGTCAGGCGGAACTGAACATGATACGAGTGAAGTCTCGGAAGCGCGGGGAAGATGAGATGGTGGATGAGGCCGAAGAAAATGAAGAAGAAAAAGAAGAGCCCGAACAGATTGGCATTGAAATTTCTGCTTGCCCTCCAGGCAAGAAAATTACCAATCTCTCTATGCTCTCTGGCGGGGAGCGTTCTTTGACGTCGCTTGCCCTCTTGTTTGCCATTATTTCTCATAATCCGCCACCTTTTTCGGTGCTTGATGAAGTGGAGGCGGCCCTCGATGAGGCAAATTCTCGCCGTTTCTCCAAGATGTTGCAGGAGCTTTCGGCACACACCCAGTTTATCGCTATCACCCATAATCGTGAGACGATGGCCCAGGCTTCGCTTCTTTACGGGGTGACCATGGGAGCCGACGGGGTTTCGCAGCTCCTTTCTATCCGTTTGGATCAGATAGGAGAGGGAGGGAAACTTCAGGCACTCTCTGATTGACAGCTTTTGGAAAATGCGTTAGAGTAAGTCTCGTACCCTTCTTATGGGCGTCTCTCTGCCGGTCGGCGGGGAGGTGAATATATCTTAAACTGTGTATCCGCTATGTTAGCTATCCGCCTCAATCGTACAGGAAAAAAGAACCGCGCTCATTTTCGCGTGGTTGTTCAAGAGCATACTCAAGCCCCAGGCAAGCGCCATGTCGAGATTGTTGGGAGCTATGATCCACATAAGAAAACCACGATTTTAAAGAAAGAGCGTATCCTGTATTGGATGAGTCAGGGTGCCCAGGTGTCTGACGCGGTACATAATATGCTCGTGCGAGAAGGCATAATTGAAGGAAAGAAGGTGGCCAAGAAGATGCCTCGTCCTGTCGTAGCAGAACCGGTCGTTGAAGCTCCGGAGGTGGTAGCAGGAGATGTTCCAGTAGCCGAAGCAGCCGCACCAGTAGTTGAGGCTCCTGTCGCAGTCGAAGAAGTAGCCGTCGCTCCAGTAGAAGTCGCAGCAGTCGCTCCAGTAGTGACCCCTGAGGCCCCTGTGGCAGAAGCAGAACCGAAAGCCTAGGGTTGACAAAAGAAAGGCCGTGCGGTACCTTGGAAACACAATTGAATTCTCCGTAGACATGAGGCAGGAACTCTCCCACGACTAAAAAAAGTCCAGAGTGAGAGTGTCATAAGCTCCTCACGAGGAACCCGCCCCGGCGGGCCAACAGACTCTCGACGACAGTCGGTAAAAGATAGCGTCAAGAGTATGTTTGTTGGAATCCCTAGTCTGCGGTCATGCCGCAGATTTTTGTTTAAATATACCATCCTATGCAGCAGACAAAACAACAGAAAGAAGCTTTGGTCAAGGCGGTGACCCAGAAGGTCAAAGACTCCAAGGCCCTCGTTTTCGCCAATTACAAGGGCGTAACGGTGAAAGACATCACCTCTATTCGCAGAGAGCTGGCCAAGAGTGGTTCGAGCTGGCAGGTGTTGAAGAAAACGCTTCTCAATATCGCTCTCAAGAATGCGGGTGTTGAGATCGATGCGCGAGAATTGGGAGGGCAGGTCGGTGTCGCCTTTTCCCAGGACGAAGTTTCTGCCGCCAAGGTAATCGCTGATTTTCAGAAGAACAACAAGGAAGTGCCGCTCAGTATCGAAGGAGGCTCTCTGGGAATGAAGCCCCTCTCCATCGATGAAATTAAGGCCTTGGCGAAACTGCCGAGCCAAGATGAAATGCGCGCCAAGCTCTTGGGAACATTGCAGGCGCCGATTGCCAGCTTTGTCCGAGTTTTGGGTGGGAATTTGAAAGGATTAGTTCAGGTGCTGAAGGCCATTGAAGAAAAGAAAGCGTAGAAAGTTTATTCATACCAGTAAGTAATCATAAGTAATCATAATACTATGTCAGAAGAAAAAAAGGACGTCGTAGTGCCGGAGAAGTTTGAGAAGCTCGTAGCAGAAATTGAGAAGATGAGCGTACTCGATCTTTCCGAGCTCGTGAAAGTGCTCGAAGACAAGTTTGGTGTTTCCGCTGCTGCTCCGATGATGATGGGAGCGATGCCAGCCGCTGGTGGTGCTGCTGAAGCCGCTGAAGAAAAAACCGAATTCGATGTTGAGCTGACCGCCGCCGGTGCTCAGAAGATCAACGTCATCAAAGTGGTGCGGGAAGTGACCGGCCTGGGTCTTAAGGAGGCTAAGGATATGGTAGACGCCGCCCCGAAGGTTATCAAGGAGAAGATTGCCAAGGCTGATGCTGAGGCTATCCTGAAGAAATTGACCGAAGCTGGTGCGACTGCCGTTCTCAAATAAACTGAGACGTAATGGTACTGCGAAAAATCCCCCGCCCATCAGGTCGGGGGATTTTTTTATACGAACAAAAAGAAAGTTCTGTTTTTCCGAGATATGAAGTATAATGACAGGAGTAATCCATTGAATTTTACGGTATGACTTTTTTTGGCATTGACCTGGTACTCTTGATTCAGGCGGTTGGCTACGTGGGTATCTTTTTCATTATCTTTGCGGAGACTGGGCTTTTTCTTGGATTTTTTTTGCCAGGGGACAGCCTGCTCTTTGTGGCCGGTTTTCTGGCCTCACAGCACTTTTTTTCTTTGCCACTCCTGATTGTGGGTATTTTTGTTTCCGCTGTGGTAGGCAATTTGTTCGGCTACGAATTCGGCCGGAGGGTGGGGCCACGGCTTTTTAGCCGGGAAGATTCGCTCATTTTCAAAAAAGCCCATGCTGTTAAGGCGCAAGCCTTCTATGACAAGCATGGTCCGAAGACCATCGTTTTAGCTCGTTTCATGCCTATTGTCCGCACTTTTGCGCCGATTGTGGCGGGCGTGGCCAATATGCGGTTCGGTGTTTTCTTTGTCTATAATTTGATTGGCGCGCTGCTCTGGACAATCGGCCTCGTGCTGCTGGGCTATTCTCTGGGCTCGGTCATCGACGTTGACCGCTACCTGCTTCCCATTATTCTGCTTATTGTTATTTTCTCGTTTTTACCCGGTATTGTGGGGTATATACGGGAAAAAAGGAGTGAGCGAAGAGTGGAAAATCCCGTTGACAAAATCCCGTAAAAGAGTACAATAGGAGTGTTCTGGGAAATGGAGGTACCGGACCTCCATTTTTCTTATCGTAGTAATTGTCGTTTTGTGAAGCACCGTGCGTATGTATCGATTGTTACGAAAAATTGTTACCACTCCTAAATTGGTTATTCCAGAGGGAGAACTACTCGCCTTGGAACCCGTTGTTCTCGGGGAAAGAATCACTGAGGTGGTACGCCGGATTTTCGGAGGTTCATTGGCGATTCGCGAAGTGGCAGCGGGTTCGAGCAACGCCGAAGAACAGGAGCTGACAGCTCTCAGCAATGTCTATTATGACTGCGAACGTTTTGGTATCCACTTCGTTGCTTCTCCTCGGCACGCTGATATGTTGTTGGTAACCGGACCGGTTTCGCGTAATATGGCGGAAGGCTTGCGGCGCACCTATGCCGCTATGCCAGAGCCGAAGTGGGTGGTGGCGGTCGGAGATGGCGCCATTGACGGGGGAGTGTATCGTGATTCCTACGCTATCCACAACAGTGTGGAAGAAGTTATCCCGGTTGATTTCAAGATTCCCGGCGATCCGCCGTCACCAAAAGTTGTGCTCGCTTCCCTTCTCCAGATTTTGCGAGATACTGCCGCGCCAATTTCTTCACCAGAATAGCTTCTTATGGTTTTCCTTCTTTCACCAGCCAGTATTCTGCTCATTATTGCTCTCTTTTTTATTGGTGGAGTGGGAGCTCTTTTCTTGAGTCGTTTTTCCAAGGATCAGGGGAGACTGGCCGGTTTCTGGGGACATGGTCTGGCCCTGCTCGGGTCACTCTTGGCCCTGACTGTCGCCCTGGCAGTACTTTTTTTTGGTCAGGGGATTGTCTTTTCCCTTCCGGGAGTGCTACCTATCATGCCTTTTGATTTTCGTTTGGATGGTTTGGCAGCTTTTTTCTTAGGGGTGATAGCCCTTATCTCTTCGGTGACATCGCTGTACGGATTTTCCTATCAGAAGAATTTTTACGGCGAGTATAGCTTAGGTGTTTTCGGATTCTTTTATAATGCTTTTATACTCAGCTTGATGCTGGTGACGATGGCCAACCAGGCACTTTTTTTCCTTTTGGTTTGGGAGAGTATGTCACTTGCTTCGTATTTCTTGGTGGTGTATGAACACCATAAGGAAGAAAATATTCGGGCGGGGTTCTTGTATTTTTTGATGGCCCACTTCGGGGCGGTCTCTATCGCTCTAGCCTTTTTTCTGGCTTATCAGGTTACGGGGTCGTTTGACTTTGATGCTTGGCGCCAATTTTCCGGTACGATGGCTCCGGTGACTCAGACATTGATTTTCTTGTTTGCTCTGCTCGGCTTCGGGACCAAGGCTGGCATCATCCCGCTCCATATCTGGTTGCCAGAAGCTCATCCGGCGGCCCCTTCACATGTTTCTGCCCTCATGTCAGGAGTGATGATCAAGACGGCTATTTTCATGTTTATCCGTTTTTTCTTCGATTTTTTTCCGGGAGCGGAGATGGAGTGGGGGTTGGTGCTTCTTGTTTTAGGCGCCCTTTCTTCTCTCTTGGGCGTACTCTACGCCCTTGCCGAGCATGATTTGAAACGTCTTTTGGCCTATCACAGCGTGGAAAACATCGGGATTATATTGCTTGGTCTGGGCGCCGGAGTAGTTTTCTTTTCTCTTCATCTGGAAACGTTCGCGCTTTTTTCTTTGGCCGCGGCCCTCTACCATACTTTAAACCACGCCATCTTCAAAGCTCTCCTCTTCCTCGGTGCTGGCTCTGTGGTTCAGGCGACGGGCACGCGGCACATGGAGTCGTATGGCGGACTGATCCGTCTCATGCCTTTCACTGCTTTTTTCTTCCTGCTGGGCTCATTGGCCATTTCCGCCTTCCCTCCCTTCAATGGCTTTGCTAGTGAGTGGCTTACTTTTCAAGCCCTGTTTGTGGGCATTACTTCTGCGAGCGTCATCGTCAAGGCCGTCTTTATTTTCGCCATTGGCAGTTTGGCTTTTACGGGCGGCTTGGCGGCTGCTTGTTTCGTGAAAGCTTTCGGCATCACCTTCTTGGCCCGGCCACGGAGTGCGGAGGCCACAGGAGCGAGAGAAGTGGCCTGGCCGATGCTTTCTTCCATGGGAGTGCTTGCCACGCTCACCCTTCTTTTGGGTATTTTCTCGACGGTAGTCATTTCTTCGCTTGTGGGAGTGGTGGCCAGTATCGGATTGACTGATCCGTTGACTCTGCGCTTCCCTTTTATGGAATTTGTTACTGCTCGAGAGCAGTTCGCTCACGTGCTCTCGTTGGATACGCTATTTTTCTCCTTGGCGGCTGTACTGGCCCTGGTCATTGGGGGAGTTTTCTGGGCGACGCGTTCTCGCAAGGTAGTGGTGGGGGAGACTTGGGATTGTGGTACTCCGCTTACCCCGCGTACTGAAATCACCGCTACCAGCTTTTCTCGGTCACTCATTACGATTTTCAGAGGTATTCTCCGGCCGACGAAACAGACGGCCACGGTCTATCACGATGAAAACATGCGCTATTTCGTGAAGTCTCAGGAAGTGACTACACATATTCATGACCCCTACCGCCAGGCCCTGTACTATCCTTTGCATACGATGCTTCTGTTCATCTCTTCCCGTACGCGGCGGATTCATGGCGGGAACGTCAATGTCTATATCCTTTATATTTTCTTGACCCTTATCGGATTGCTGGTTTGGACCACTCACTAAACATCGTATTTATGGATATCCTACTTTTTCTTCTTCAGCTGCTTACGGTGCCAGTCTTGGCGCCATTGTGTATCGGCGTTATCCGAGTGCTGAAAGCGCGTATGCAGAACCGTGTCGGCGCCAGTGTCTTCCAGCCCTATCGTGATCTGTATAAACTGTTCCACAAGGATGAAGTTATCTCCAAAGATGCTTCGTGGGTTTTCCGTTTCTCTCCCTATCTTATCTTTACCGTGATGGTAGTGATTGGCGCGAGTGTTCCGGTTATTACTACCCTGGCACCATCGCTTTCGGGCGCGCTTGTGCCGGTTTCTTTCCTTTCGAGTGGAGACTTTATCATCATCATCTATCTCTTCGCTTTGGCAACCTTTTTTTTGGCGCTTTCTGGTATGGATGTGGGGAGCGGTTTCGGTGGGTTCGGTTCTAGCCGAGAAATGACTATGGCAGCCTTGGCCGAAGGAGGACTTTTCTTTTCGTTACTGGTTGCGTCCATCGCGGCCCAGAGCGGGACCGTTTCCACTATAGTGGAGAGTCTGCAGACCATTCCTTTTCAGTCATACTTGCCACTCTTGGTGGCCTTTGTCGCCTTTTTTATCGCATTACTGGCTGAGAACTCTCGTTTTCCTGTTGATAACCCCTCCACTCATCTTGAGCTCACTATGATTCATGAGGCGATGCTTCTGGAGTATTCCGGCAAGCGCTTGGCGCTGATGGAATGGGCAAGCGCGAGTAAGCTTCTTATCTTTATCGCTTTAGGAGCCAACATATTTTTTCCGTGGGGCGTGGCCACGAGTTTCACTCTTGGGGCATTGGCCTTATCGGTACCGCTGTTTCTTTTTAAAGCACTCGTTTTTCTTTTCAGCATAGCCTTTATCGAATCAGTCATGGCAAAGTTTCGTATCTTTCGTGTGCCCGACCTTTTGTTTACCTCGTTCGTGCTCAGCGTCATAGCGCTGGCCATCATCATTACTTTCTAAGGGCTTATGTCAGAACACTTCACAGAATTCTATTTCTTTTTCGATCTTATCGTCTTTCTGTCGGTCATTTTCATGCATCTCGTCAAGACCAGTCGGAACATGATTCGTTTGTATTTTATCCAATCATTGGTGGTGGCTATCGCTCTGTTCGGTCTCGGCTTGGTGGAAGGGGAAAAGACCTTGGTTTTTATGGGGATGCTAACCCTGTTCATCAAGGCCGTGGTAGCACCCCTCTTTTTCTCCAGGCTGATGCGTCGCTTCGGAGCCCGTTTTACTGCCAATAACTATCTCTCCACGCCGTTGACGCTCTTGGTACTGATGTTTTTGGTTCTCTTCTCTTATTCCCGTGTTTTTTTGCCGCTGGGAGCATTGGTACCGCAGGCATTGGGGCTTATCTCTCTTAGTTTGGCGACCATTCTCATCTCGCTCTTTATCGTCATCAATCGTCGGGGGGCTTTTTCTCAGATTGTTGGTATTCTTTCTTTGGAAAATGGCATTCTGCTTTTGGCTTCGTTTATCGGTGTCAAACAACCGTTGGCGCTTGAGATGGGCATCATTTTTGATATCGTTATCTGGATGATTATCGTACACGTTTTTATTGCCATGATTCATAGACAATTTGGCTCGCTCAACACCGCTCAGATGAAAACCCTTATTGAAGAATAATATGCTCCTCACTTTTCTCGTATCGTTACCGCTTCTGACCGCCTGCTTCATCATGCTTTTGCAAGCGAAGCATCTGCGTATCATTGAACGGGCCGTTCTCCTCTCTTTGGCCCTGCAGCTTGGTTTTGCGCTGGCGCTCTTGCCACCCGTACTGACCGAAGGCGAAGTGACTTCCTCAGCATTTTTTTCCGTCGGGGCGCTGGGGACTTTTTTCGCCCTGGTTATTGTACTGGTCGGATTCTTTGTCAGTCTGTACTCGGTCGGCTATATGCGAGCTGAGGTGGCCAAAGGCATCATTGGTCCCCGTCGGGTCAGGCAATTCTTTCTTCTTTTGGAACTGTTTTTGTTTGCCATGCTGCTCTCTGTCACTACCATCAATCCGGTAGTTATGTGGATTGCCATCGAGGCCACGACTCTTTCAACGGCCTTCTTGATCAGTTTTTACAACAAGCCTTCGGCCACAGAAGCGGCGTGGAAATATCTCATCATCAGCACTGTTGGTCTGCTGCTCAGTCTCTTGGGGACACTTATTTTCTTGGCTCTTCCTGAAACGAAAACAGGTATCGTAGATTGGCAGACACTCCAGGCAGTGGCCGCGAGTATGTCACCGGTGGCGGCCAAAATTGCTTTCGTCTTTGTGTTGGTGGGGTACGGCACCAAGGTGGGGCTGGTGCCGATGCATACCTGGAAGCCCGACACGTACGCCAAGGCGCCGACGCCGGTGGTGGCACTGCTGTCGAGCGTTCTCTTGAACGTTGCCTTCTTCGCTATTCTGCGCTTCAAGGGGATTACTGACGGCGCGTTGGGGACGACTGACTTTACTTCCGGACTCCTGATATTCTTCGGAGTAATTTCCTTGCTCTTTTCCGCTTTTATTATTTTTGTGCAAAAAAATTACAAGCGTTTGCTCGCGTACTCAAGCATCGAACACGCCGGTTTGTTGGCGCTTGGCTTCGGCTTCGGGGGTATTGGTATTTTCGCCGCCTTGCTCCATATGCTGTTCCACGCGCTCGTCAAAGCGCTCCTCTTCCTTTCCGTCGGAAATATCTTCTTGAAGTACAGCTCTACCAAGATGGCGAATGTCTCGGGTGTGCTGCGCGCGTTACCCGTCACTGCTCCGGTGCTTTTTGCTGCTTTTATCGCTATCCTCGGTTTTCCACCCTTTGGTCTCTTTATGACTGAACTCTCCATTCTTTCCGCCGGCATGGTTCTTCACCCGTATGTGGTGGTCTTTACTCTTCTGGCCCTGGCCCTAGTTTTCTTTGGTTTCTTCAAGCACATGACAGCTATGATTTTTGGCCCAGTTCCGGAGGGTATCGAAAAGGGTGAGTCCAATCTTTTGACGCAGGTGCCGATTGTCATGCTCTTGGCCTTGGTCATCGTTCTCAGTTGGCACTTCCCAGAGACCCTGAAAATTTTGATTCAGATCGCCGCTCAAAGTATCACTCTCAATCCTTAGTCCATCCATGTCTATGTCTGAAACAACTATGAACAGTTTGGCTCGTTACGGTTTGGTCGGATATGTTGTCCATGAAACGGGCAACACCATCCTTTTCGAGGTGCCCGAAAAAGAGCTTATGACCGTGGTGCGCACTCTGAAGCGGGAGCACGGATTTTCCCTCAAGACGGTGGCGGCGGCCGATGAGCGGGTAGAACGAGGGGTTTTCCGTATCTACTACGTCTTCGGTTCACCCAAAGAGAATATTTTTTTGGTACCCTTTTTGACTGTTGATAAAGATACAAAAACGTTTCCTTCGTTGACGCCTATGGATCAAGAATTTTCTTTTTATGAAAAAGAGATAAAAACATTCTTCGGACTTTCACCGGTTGGTCATCCTCAGGCCGATCGCATTATCTTACACCAAGAGAATTACTCGTCTGACGTTTATCCGCTTTTGAAAGATTTCGCTTGGAACAGTGTGCTGACCGCTCCTCTCGAGAAACAGCCTCCAGTCTTTCAGAAATATGAAGGGGACGGCGTGTATGAGATTCCGGTGGGACCGGTCCATGCCGGGATTATTGAGCCGGGGCATTTTCGTTTCAGCGTCTTGGGAGAAGAGATTTTGCGTCTCGAGCCGCGTTTGGGGTATGTCCATAAGGGTACCGAAAAGCTTTTTGAAACGTTGCCTCTCGATAAAAAAATAGCCCTGGCCGAACGAGTTTCTGGCGACAGCTCCTATCATCACGTACTGGCCTTTGTGCAGGCTATTGAATCTTTGGCAGGGGTACATATTTCGGAACGAGCAGGGCTTTTGCGCACGGTCTATGGAGAGCTGGAGCGGCTGGCCAATCATTTCAATGATTTGGCGTTTATCATGCTCGATACGGGCTTCAGTTTTGGAGGTAGTCACTGCTCTCGTCTGCGGGAACGGACTATGCGTTGCAATGAGACCTTGACGGGCAGTCGTTTTCTGCGCGGCGTGGTCATTCCCGGCGGAGTGACCAAAGACATGGAGCGTCCCGCTCTTGACCGGTTGCATGATGAATTGGAACTTCTGGAAAAGGATTTTATGGAAGTGATAGAAGGAGCTGAGGAAAGTGATTCGGTACTCAACCGTTTGAAGGGGACGGGGACACTTGACCCAATCGTGGCCGCCGACCATGGTGCGGTTGGTATTGCCGCGCGGGCCTGCGGTCAGGAGCGTGATGCTCGGGCTGATTACCCCTACGCTGCGTATACCTCAGTACAGTTCGGCGTGGCGACAGAAAAGACGGGAGATGTCTATGCTCGTTTTCGTGTTCGGGCGCGTGAGGTGACTCAATCATTTCGCATTCTGCACCAAGCGTTAGCACTTTTGATTCATCGCTCCGGTGAGCCGGCAGTGGCTGTCGGACCCCTGGCACCCAGCGCTCACGCTGTGGGTATCACCGAGGGGTGGCGCGGTGATATCGTCTACTTCGTAGTGACTGATCAGGCTGGGCAGGTGACCCGTGTCAAAGTACGTGACCCTTCATTCCTCAATTGGACTCTCATGCCGTACACCATCACCAAAGATATGGTGCCGGATTTCCCACTAATCAACAAAAGCTTCAATCTTTCCTATACGGGAAACGATCTTTAAAACAGACCAGACATGATGTATGACGTGGTAGTAATCGGGGGTGGACCCTCTGGTATGATGGCGGCTGGCCGGGCGGCAGAAATGGGTGCCCGGGTTGTTTTGCTGGAAAAGAATACTCATCTGGGAAAGAAATTGCTCATTACCGGTGGCGGTCGTTCTAATATCACGAACGCTGAATTTGATCAGAATATTTTTTTGGAGAAGTTTCGGGAGAATGCCAAGTTCCTTTTTTCTCCCTTTTCTCAGTTCAGCGTCCAAGACACATTGGATTTTTTCCATAATCACGACATGCCGACGAAAATAGAAGAAGAGAAACGAGTTTTTCCTAAGAGTAATCAGGCTCAGTCGGTCCTGGATGCTTTGGTGTCGTATCTCCGCCAGGGAAAAGTGACAGTGTTGTCTGGGACGCAAGTGACGGGATTTGAAACGAAAGAGCAAAAGATTACGGCCGTCCGTTTGAAAAACGGTGAGAGTATCGAGGCCCACTCTTTTGTTTTGGCTACTGGCGGTAAGTCTCGCCCGGAAACTGGCTCGACAGGTGAGGGGTTTCATTGGCTGAAAGCGTTGGGGCACACGATTATTGATCCTGATCCGGCCTTGGTGCCTATCAATGTTGCAGAGGCATGGGTGAGTCAACTGGCCGGGGTGAGTCTGCGTGATGTGAAGCTTTCGATTTTTCAGAATAACAACAAACAGGAGAGTAAGAAGGGCAAGCTGCTTTTTACTCATTTTGGATTGAGTGGTCCGTTGGTGCTCAATATGAGCAAGGCCATAGGGGAACTTTTGAAGTATGGTGCGGTCGAAGTGTCTTTAGACCTGATGCCCAGCCTCGATGCGGGGGCGGTGGATCGGAAAGTCCAGGAGGCGTTCAAGGTTGCTCAGAATAAAAAAATTAAAAACAGTCTGAGTGCCCTGATTGCTCCTTCGCTGGTGCCAATTTTTTTGGAGCGTTTGGCCCTTGACCCGGAAAAGTTTATTAACAAAGTTTCTCGTGAAGAACGGCTGGGGTTGGTACGTTTAGTGAAGGATTTCCGCCTGACCGTAGGGAGTCTGTTGGGGGTAGAAAAGGCCATCGTGACCAGCGGGGGTATAGCGCTCTCGGAGGTGGATTTTAAAACTATGCAATCGAGACTCTATCCCAATCTGTACGTGGTAGGGGATATCCTCAATATCGATCGGCCGTCGGGAGGATACAGTCTGCAGCTGTGTTGGACGACCGGATTCGTGGCCGGCAGCATGGCCGCCCAGAAAAAGAAATAATAAAAATACCCCAGAGCGGGGTATTTTTTCTATCGCTTCGTGCTATTGCTTCAGGTAGGCGAGCATAGTATCGGCACCGCTGACCTCGAAAGGGTCTTCTTCGCAGTTATCCGCAAAGCCCGGTTCGATAAATAGTTGTTTGATAGCGCTGTCTTCGACGTACATACTGTAGCGCCATGAGCGTTCGCCAAAACCGAGGTTTTCTTTTTTCACGAGCATACCCATCTTGCGGGTGAACTCGGCGTTACCGTCCGGTAGCATGAAGACGTTTTTTAGGTCGAGTTTGTCGGCCCACTGCTTCATGACGAAGGCATCGTTGACTGAGAGGCAGATGACTTGGTCGACACCCAGTTTTTTGAACTCATCGTACGCGGCTTCGTAGCCGGGAGCGTGAGTCGAGGAACAGGTGGGAGTGAAGGCTCCGGGCAGAGAAAACAGTACGGTCTTTTTGCCGGAAAATATTTCCTCACTGGTTTGGTCCTGCCAGCGGAACGGATTGTCTCCGCCGAGGGATTCGTCGCGCACACGTGTTTTGAAAACAGCGTCTGGGACCTTCTGATCAACGAGAGGGTGATGTGACATCATAGGGTGAGTGTTATGTTTTTTAAAGGCCATTTCTTATGGCTCTTTCCATTGTATACCTACCAGGGGTATATGTCAAGAGTGAGTCTCTTCCTTTATAAGAGATAGTTTGGCCAGAAGCTCTCCCGGGCGATCAATGGTTTGGGCCCCGGTTTTTTGTAGAGCTTCCTTGCTATTAAGCCCCCAGGTAACAGCGAGAACATCAAGCCCCACCTTGTGGCAGGCCTCTACATCTCGTACTTCGTCACCAACGTAGAGGGTTTCTTGAGGGATGAGACTTTTTTCATTCAAAAGGGTATTTAAAACCTTTGCCTTGTTGAAGAGATCACACTGGTAGACGAAGTCCATAGACAGGTGGAATTTTTCGAGGAGAGCGATAATGGTATCTTTGCGACTGGAGGAAAGAATGCCGATGGAGATACCTTGGGCTCGGAGGGTACTGAGGAGTTCTTGGATGCCAGGAAAGAGCTCTACCTCAGGAATGAGGCGGTGGTATTCTTCACGGCCTCGCCTGAGGATTTTGGGGAGAAGGAAGACTCGAAATCCCAGGAATTTCCAGATAAGGGTCCGCAAATGGAGTTTTTTGAGTTGAGGGATTGCATCGGACGGGATGGATGCATAACCGAACTCGGGCGCGAGGGTGTTGAAAATCTTGAGGAATACCGGCTCGATATCGACCAGCGTGCCGTCAAAGTCAAAAATAATAGTTTTTTTCGGGTGCATAGGAGGGTTAATGAAATTCAAGGAGAATGTCTCGGAAATGTTTGATGCGGTCTTTGGCGTCGATAACGATGCCTTCTTGGCGATAGAGTTTTAAGCGTGTTTTCCGGTGTTTTTCATCTACCCAGATGCGTCCATCAGCATACACGATGCGGTGGAAGGGAATATGCTTGATACCGTGAGTATATGCCTTGCCGAGGATGCTGGTAATGCTCTGCGAGGCCATAGGGCCACCACCAGCCGCTCGAGCGATGCGTCCATAGGTGGTTACCCGGCCTGCCGGGATAGAAAGAGCGATACGCACAACCCGTTCGCTGAAGGTCATAGTTTTATTCATGTGGAGGGGAATGGTTGGAGAGTATTTGTGGCTCAAATATAGTATAACTCTCTCTGCTATAAAGCACAAAACCCACCTTTATATCAAAATTCACGGTTAGAGCTAAAATATCACAAAAAGTTCCTAGTACACTAGGAACATAAATTTGCTGAGGCTCTGGGACGATGTTGGAACCTTTTTGAGTCTAAATACTCAGAGTATAGGCTTTAATACACGCTAGGGAAAACATCGCTATTACCAGAAAAATTATTGCTAGATTTGAGAAAAATATTGCTTTATCACGGAGTTTGTAGTAAGTCTCTTTCCCTTCCATTTCTAGGTTTCTATATGTAACCGCATCTTTCCTGAGACTATCAATAGTTATAGTTTCTTGCGTTTGTCGATCTATAAAAATTGCGTTGGGAATAGCAATTTTCATTTCTATATCTCTGGCTGAATTTTCAGACTGCAAATTTGTATAATTTAGTCCAAAAAGCATTCCATTGTAAAGTTGCTTAATAATTCCAAAAATTATAG
>JBBQYU010000003.1:0-35906 GCA_038208355.1 Candidatus Moraniibacteriota bacterium | reverse complement strand
GGACGCGGGATGACGGCTTTGGTGGTCCTCGGGATTATCTTTGGTTTTTTTGTCAGCGGCTCACCTGCGACACAGCGGAGCCGGACTTTGGATCAGACCCGAGCAGACAATCTGAGTACAGTTGCCGACTGTGTCAAGCAGTACGCACAGAGCTTGGGAGCGTTACCAAATTCTTTGGATGACCTACGTCAGTCGAGCCAGTATAGCTACTGTATAGCGCAGGCCAATGACCCAGCGACCGGGCTGGCCTATGACTACCGTGTAGTGACTCCATCGCGGGTTGAGGGTGCGGGGCGAGTGGGCGAGTTCGAGTTGTGTGCGGCCTTTGACCTGGCTTCTGATCAGACTGCCAACATAAATATATATGGTGAAGGAACGTTGTGGTACGAACATGGCGCCGGGAAAAGCTGTGATACGGTGACAGCTCAACTCTTGGTGCCGAATTATCCAGCCCAGACACCGACTTCGATTGTGAAATAGCCCGACACGCACAAAAGATATTTTGTAACCTTTACTCTTATGATTATCAAAGCGCCGGAGAATGACCCACAAAATGACCCGCAGCCCAGCAAGCGGCGCACCGGGTTGGTCACGCTCAAGAAAGACGTCAAAGTGACCTTCGAAGCCCATCGCCTGGAAGGCAAGGTGAAGAACCAGGGTATCAAGAACCTCGGCCACCAGAAAAAGAAAGCCAAAGCCTAACTTCTCCAACTAACTTTCCTCACGGAGGGTAGGGATACGCTATTTCGCCCGTTGGTCGGAACTCAGCCCCAAGCAACAGAGTAATCTGAAGGTCTGCGGTTGGACCGACGCCTATACGCTCTATTCACACCATATCAGTTTCACCAAGTTGAAACAGCCTCGAGCCGATGTATTGGCGCATCTTCCTGAGAGCAGCCTGTCTTTTCTTATGGACCGTATCGCACTTTGTGAATTGGGCGACTATGGCACTTGTACCCGCATCGGTGCTGATTTTCAGCTGAGTCATGAGAATGATAAGAAATAATTTTTTACAAACCATCGCGCTCTTGACACAAGAGGGAAAGCATAGTTGAATGAGGGCGCAGGAATTTCCCTGTGTCTGAAGAAAGAAGGCTCATTATGAGCGGTCAAATGGCGACGCCCACGTCGCAACAGCGTTTGGCAGTCGCCCGGAGGCTCGCGAGCGAGACCTTCGGCGGCCCCAAGTGCTGCTACACCTCCTGCATGCGCTGCAGGAGCAAAAGCGCCACGGTCAAGCCGTCGGCGCAGGTCGGCTGATTGCGGCAACGCAATTGGTCAAACAAGGGACGGCAGGCGAATCAGCTGACGCCGTCCCTTTCCACATCTGGAGGTTGACATGTATCGTCTATCAACTTGGGTCCATTACTTCTTCCGGGAAGAAACGGCCGCCCTGTACCACGCCTTGACGATGGAAGTAGCGTATCTTTCGCGAGTCGTGGGGGAAGTTATCAGGGAGGCAGGGAACGCCGCCCGTTCCGAAGCTGACTGGCGCGAAGAGGTCGGCGAAACATTTCCTCGTCTTATTGAGCAAGGCCTCTTGGTGACACTTGATCACGATGATCAGGCTGAGCTTGAAAAGTGGCAAGTTATGCTTGCGGCTCATCAGCCGCTTGATGTCATGTATCTCCTCGTGACGGATGGTTGCAACCTGCGTTGCACCTACTGCTTTGAGGAATCGCCAGGCGCTCCACAATTCCGAGCGCGGCACATGAACGAGGCCACAGTGGCCGCGGCGATCGATACGTTTGCCAGGTTGACCAGGCAGTACGGCAGCACCAATCCAGAAAAGCTTATCCAGCTCTATGGTGGCGAACCACTGATGAACAAGAAGGCAATTCGCTGGGCTGTGAGTCGATTGGCGGAATGCAAGGCAAGCGGTGCCCTGCCATCCGAAACCAAGCTAGTCATCCTCACCAACGGTCTCCTGCTCGACGAGGAGTTCGCACGATACCTCGCGGCGGAAAAGGTGGCGCTTGGGATTTCTCTCGATGGGCCAGCTCTTTACACAAATCAGTTCCGTATTGCCAAGAAGGATGGCGTGGATACCTTCGTTAGTGCTCGCCGGGCTTATGAACTGGCGCGGTCGGTCGGTATCGAGGTCGGCCTTTCGGCAACGCTTACGCCGGATGTGGTTGCTCACTTTGACGAGGTGCTCGACTTCTTCATCAACGATCTGCGGGTGGAAAGTGGGATCAACTTCAACATCCTGCATTTCTCACCAGCAGTTCCTGTGGATGACGAGTACTACGAATGTGCGGCCGACTGTATTCTGCAGGCCTTCGAACGTTTCCGCGATCTGGGGATCTACGAAGAACGGATGATGCGTAAGGTTCAGTCTTTTGCCGATCAAGACCCGATTTTCGTCGATTGCGGCGTGAGCGGTAACCAGATTATCGTCGCTCCGGATGGCGCCATCGGTGTCTGCCAGGATTTCGTGAAGTCCCGGACGTATTTCCGTGGTTCCGTGCATGACGATAGCGATCCGGTTGCGGCTGGGTTGCATGCCGAGTGGCGAACCCGTTCACCGTTCTACATGAAGGAGTGCCATGGTTGTCCGGCTCTGGCCATCTGTGGTGGCGGTTGTCCAGCGAGCGTCGAGCTTAGCACGGGCAATCGCTGGAATATCGATCGGCGCATCTGCCCGCATAGCCGCAAGTCGCTCGAGTGGCTAATCTGGCAAACGTACGCCGAGACAGTTGCCTGAAGACGCCGATTCGCGTATGCTAGTGGCGAGAGAGAATCTCTTTCGCCACATTTTTTTATGAAACACCCACGAGTCCGTTTTTCAACAAGTCATCAGAAGGATGTTGCTGCTGTGAGTGGCTTTCTTCGTGATGCTCGTTTTGATAATGGAGCAGCCTTGGAACAGGCAGTTTTTTCGGTCGCGCCAGAGCTTCGCTCCGCGCTTGTTTCTAGACGGACGGTGCCTTTGGCGGTACGGCAGCAGATTCGACACCTTCACATGAAAGAGAGTGATGGGATAAAACGCGATATACTTGCAGCCAAACAGGTATGGCAGAAATTGGCACCAGTTTTTTTTGAACTCACGGATGAGATTTTTGAAACATTGCCGTGGCCAAAAGGTAAATATATTGCCTACCCAACAGTGTGGGGGATGTTTCCTCGTTATCTCGAAGATAAGACTTTCCAGATTCCTGTCCGATTCCGCCGTAAGAAACTGATACCCGTGGTAGTCGCTCATGAGTTGCTTCATTTCATTTGCTATCAATACCTCTTTCGAACTCGGCCAGAATTAAAAAAGGGAGAGAATGCATTTTTCTGTTGGCACATAACTGAGCTTTTCAATTCAGTGGTTCAGGCGACACCACGTTGGCTCAGAGTGTTCGGTGCTGTTCCTATAGATTATCCGATGCATGAAAAAATACTTCGAAGATTGAGACGGAAATATCAAGCAGTTACGGCAGCCAATCGAGATTCGTTTATAGCAGATCTCGTGAAAGCAGCCGAGACACTTGTCTGATAGTCTGAAGCCATTACTCCGTTAAAAGAATGAAAAACCGTCGGGCGCTGTTGCGCGACGACGGTGTGATTTGTTGTTGCTTGGGTTTAGCGCCGAGCGTTCATACGTCCGTCAGGATTCCTGTGAAAGGGTCCTTCGGAGCTAGCGTCCATGCCGTCCCAATACGCGCAGCCGAGCTCTGTGCCTGCCTGAGGTGAAGCCGGAAGGACCTCCTCCAGATGCTCGGCAGTTGCTGGATCTGGTACTTCGTTCCAGCTAAATAGCTCTTTCAGCCATTGCCAGTTCATGGTCATCTCCTCGGAGAGTGAAAGTTTCGATGTCTGCAGTATAATCCTTTGTGAGGGAAAGGCAAGGTGAAGAACCAGGGTATCAAGAACCTCGGCCACCAGAAAAAGAAAGCCAAAGCCTAACTTCTCCAACCAACTTTCCTCACGGAGGGTTGGTTTTTGGTTGGCCATTGACTTTCGAGGCTTTTTTCAGTATACTGCTTCTTCGCTCGTTTTTTTACAACTTAACCACTGAGAAGGGGATTGTCATGGGAAAAGTGTTCACGTTTGAGGAAATAGAGCGTTGGCATGTTCCGATGCCCGGGACTATTTATGACGTTGCGCGATTTATTCGCAAAGAACTTGCGGCGGCGCCAGAGGTGGTTGCTGCACTCATGCTTGGCTCGTGTATGCGGGGTGATTACACCTCCCGCAGTGATATTGATGTCTTGGTTTTGTATAATCAGCCGAATCGTCAGGAAGTGATTGCTCTGATGCAGGATTTGGATCGTGTGGCGCACAAGCTCTACGTTCCGGTGCAGTTCATACCGCAAGACGCGGCATTGGCGGAGTCGGGGGCACATGGTCTTTCGGCCACTTTTTTTGCGCATTTCAACTTGGCGATGGCTGGTGGCGGCCTCATCAAAGAAAACCCCACGCAATTGATCCAATGTCGTTCTGATGTGGCGGCTGATATCAAGGCGTATCTCATCCACAAAATGGAGGCATTTGAACGAGGTGAAATCGCTTTCGATTCTTTGTCCGCAGAACAGACAGCGCGCTTGCTCGGCAAGGCGCTCAGTTTTCCAGTCTATGCTGGACGCATGATGATTCAGCGCGCGAACATCAGCCTTTTGCAAGGCAGTGATACCAAAGACAGGGTAGCCGAAATCTACCCGGAACTGGGTATCAGAAATACGTCTGGTGTCTTTTTCGCATTACTGGAATTGGACCAGCGGTATTCGGAAATTTTGGTAGCGCAAATAACGCGACCGGATGCCGAAGATTACTATCTCCAGCTGGAGCAGCTCAAAAGAGCGGCCATTCCACTGGCCAGGGAATTGGCCTTCCTGAACCTGTGTGCGCTTTTATAGCACATCGCCGCCCCTCATTACCCGCCCCCGGTCATCCGACCAAAGGCGGGTTTTTTCTTGGGGAAAGGACGTGGTTGCGGCAGCGGTGAGAGGGGAGTAGAATGGGAGTATGTAACTCGTTACGTAACAGGGTACATATATGACAAAAACAATTGCAGATAAAAACGTGCGTAAGTTGACCAAGTTGGGCGGCAAGTCTATTGCCGTGACGCTCCCTATTGAGCTGGTGCGGGAATTAGGTTGGCGGGAGAAGCAGAAAGTGGTCGTCAAAAGAATAAGAGGTGGATTGGAAATCAGAGATTGGCATAAACGATAAATTGTGGACTACGAGTAAGAGAAGAAATAAAAGATATGAACGAACCGCAAGTATACACAGAATTAGTAAAGCCTTTCTGGGCGCCACCGAGCTGGATCTTCGGCCCGGTCTGGACGGTGCTGTACGCTCTTATCGCCGTCTCTTTCGGCACAGTCTTCTACAAGACGTTCATCACCAAAGAGCTTACGATGATGGTAGCCTTGCCGTTTATTTTGAACCTCATCTTCAATTTCTCTTTTACCTATTTTCAATTCGGCCTCAAGAACAACCTCCTGGCCTCTATCGACATCCTGCTCGTCTTGGGCACGCTCATCTGGGCCCTCGCCACTATCTGGCACGCTTCACCTGATTTGCACTGGGTCGTCTATAGTAACATCCCATATTTCCTCTGGGTCTCATTTGCAGTCACGCTTCAATTAACAATTACTTACATGAATAGGTAGTGTGACAAGTGCCCGTTCGTAGCCTTGGTGAAAGAGGACCACGGCGTTGCAATTGACCATACAGTTACGTAACTGATTACGTAACTGTATACTGGATATATAATCAGTATCTGAGCAAACCTATCAAATCTATGTTTAAAAAATACGTGGCGTACCTGCGGGACAACCCACAGGGATATTGGTTCAAACGAAAAGTCTATGGCTGGGGCTGGGTCCCGGTCAAATGGCAGGGGTGGGCGGTAATTTTCGCCTATGTTGGGGCGTTGGTTGTCTTGTCGCCCCAAACCGAACTTGGCACTTCGTTTCAAAATGCTTTTTATTCCTTCCCCTTTCTCGTCATTCTTTTGACGGCTTGGCTCCTGGTGATCTGTTATTACAAGGGGGAGTCACCGCGTTGGCAGTGGGGACTTGGGCCGGATCGGGAGAAAAAATTATCAGTCAAAGAGTAAATGACGTTGTTCACAATCTTGAGAAAAAGAAAAAACCTGGTACTCGGTGAGCAGCAGGTTTTTTGATCCGCGTTGCGGATGGTGGTGGATTAGGAGCCGGTCTGGTTTGGGGTGAGGCGGCAATACATGTTGCGGGCGCGGTTCACCCACTGGGTCATCGTCAGACTACCAATTATCTCGTCCGGATCGAGCAGATGGTGGTCGGCCCGATTGAGGAGCCAGGCAATGGCCGCCCGCAAGAAGGGCTCTGGGGAGGTGGCAGTGAGGGACTCGCGCCGTTCCCAGCCAAACCAGAGAATATCTTGCACCGTGCGACTCTTGGGAAGATTGGCGTGGTCATAGTCCGGCCTGAACTTGACTTTGATGCGCACCGTTTTTCCGACGAGCGCTCGGAGGTTGGTACGTTTGGTTTGGGGATTAGCAGCGTCGGCCAAAAGCGTTAGACCAAAATAGGGGGAGAGGATATGCTCGTGCATGGCATTGGTCAAGACAAATGCCGGAAAGCCAGCCAGAGCCGAGAGGTATACGAGTACCAGCGCGGTCTTGTAGGTACCCGGGCCAACTTTGGTCACCATTTTGTTGCCGTCAGAAATGATGGTGAAGGACTCAATGGGTACTTCGCTTTCATTGCTGAGCCTCAAAAGGTCACAGAGTTCGAGGGCGTTGCTTGGCAGACTATCGCGCGCGAATGAGGGGTGAATGGTTGCGTCCATGAGTGGCTCCTGGTTGATTTTTGGAAGGGACTAGTCTATCTGAGCGTGGGCCAGATAGATATGAGATTCTCTCTCAAGTGAGGTCTTTTGTCAAGGTAACGGAAGGGGCATATATATTGATGGGGCTGGATTGCGCCCGATATTTCTGCTATCATACTACTGCTCTGCGGGAAGTCGTAGGTAAAAAATAACGCTATTGCCGTACAATTATGTCTCCGAAACAAATCATTCTGATGACGGCTTTTATCGATGTGCTGGGTGTCAGTATTGTCATTCCTATTTTGCCCTTTTATGTTGAGTCTTTCGGCGTGTCTGCTTTCGTGGTGACGGTGCTGTTTTCGGTTTTCTCCCTGTGTTCTTTCCTGAGCGCTCCTTATTTGGGTGCCTTGTCAGACAAGATTGGTCGGCGACCAGTGCTCCTCATCAGTATCGCTAGTACCGCGCTGGGGTGGCTGGTCTTTGCCAGTGCCCACAGTATCGTGTTTTTGTTCGTTGGTCGGATTATCGATGGTTTGGCGGCTGGCAATATGCCTATTGCCCAGAGCTATCTGGCGGACCTGGCCAAGGATGAAAAAGAACGGATTGCCAACCTAGGACTGATTGGTTCTATTTTCGGGATAGCTTTTATCATTGGCCCCGTCTTGGGTGGTTGGTTGGGGACCTTTTCTCACGCGCTTCCTTTTTGGGTGGTGGGTATTCTGGCTAGTCTGAACTTGATATTGGCCTTTATCAATCTGCCGGAGAGCCATCTGCATCGAGATGCGGAGAAAAAACTGAGTGTCAATCCCTTTGCGCCGATACTGGGGATTTATCGGGAAAAGGAATTGATAGGGAATTATGTGGTGTGGTTTATTTTTGGCCTAGCGTTGGCCAGCCAGCAGTCGGTTTTTGCTTTGTACTTGGACAAGGTGTTCGGGTACGGATCGGCGGTGGCAGGATCGTTCATGGCGGGAGTGGGAGTAATCCTGGTCATCAATCAGGGACTCTTGCTGAAACATTTTTGGCTGCGTTATTTTGAAGAACAGAAATTGGCCTTGACCTTGTTTTTTGTCTTCGGTCTGGGGTATCTCATCACGGCCATCCCGAACATTTATTTTTTCATTATTGGTCTGTTGTGTATGACGATGGGACAGTCGGTGCTGCGAGTGATTTTGACCAGTCTCACTATCAGGCAGAACGTCAAGAAGCGCGGTGAGATTCTCGGTGTCTTGGCTTCTATTATGTTTTTGAGTATGGTGTTTGGTCCACTTCTGGCGGGGGCGTTGTTTGAAATCAAGGCCTACTATCCGTTTATAGCGGCTGGGCTGTTTTCGCTCTTGGGTTTCAGTATCCTATATTATTCCATGAAAAAGAAGAATGCGTTGTTACCTGTTCAGATAGAATCTTGATGTTAGTATCGTATGTACTATTTGTATATTCTGAAATGTGCTGATCAGACGCTCTATACCGGCATCACGGTTGATGTGAAGCGCCGAGTGGAGGAGCATAACGCTTCTCTGCGGGGCGCCAAGTACACCCGGGCGCGCCGGCCAGTGGAGCTGGTCTATACCAAGCGTTTCCGCAATCGTTCTACCGCTACTCAGGCGGAGGCGCGAGTCAAAAAACTGTCCCGAGCGGCCAAGCTGACACTCATTGCTTCGGGTGGGTGTATACTGTAGGCAAGCAGATAATCCATAATTTTTTCAATCATATGAAAAAAGGATACTTTGGGAATATCGAGCAGCTGACTGAAGACAACAGTGATTTTCGTCGAGTGCTCTATACGGCGGCGGATTGTCAGTTGGTGTTGATGTCGCTTTTGCCGGGGGAAGAAATCGGATTGGAGACCCACGATGAAGGAGATCAGTTTTTTCGTTTTGAGAGTGGCACGGGCCAAGTGGTTATCGACGAGAGTGTCTATACAGTGACAGATGGTGATGCGGTCATCGTCCCGATGGGCGCGCAGCACAATGTCATCAATACTTCACAGACTGAAACGCTGAAACTGTATACGATTTACGCTCCGCCCCATCATCAGGACGGCGTGGTGCGGGCAACCCGCGAAGAGGCCGAGGCGGACAGTCCGGAATTTGACGGTGCAACCACGGAATAGCTACCCGTTTTCGTCTTTCATGTTGGCACAAAGTAAGAGGCTCCCCGATATTTCTTGGGGGCTTTTTTTATCATGTATCTTAATTATTTCTTGACAGAATTTTTCTCTTTCACTATAGTATCTTTTATCAACCATCGAGGTTGATTGCTTTACAAGTTCCGTCGGGACTTGGGGCACAATACAAGGAGTAGAGACATGCTGAGCAGTAATCAAGAGTCGAAGAGTTTTACACATCGCCCCGGCAAGAAGAACAACGCCGAGAAGTGGATCGAATGTCATGGCACAACGCACAGCGGCACCGAGGTGCACTCTATGCAAGCGCTGGTAATCAGGCCTGGTCAACGTGGCTTGGTACGGTTGCGCAAGCCGAACAAGCATAGCATTGGCACCTTCAGCTTGCATGAATTGGACGAACTCGAAGTGGCGGTTCAGACGGCGCGCGGGCTGCTGCTGGCCACCATCGTGTCGTAGCCTCATTCCAGGCCGGCCCCTCTCCTTTGTGGAGAATTTCTCAATCACCTAGCGTAGTCCATCGTGGCGCGCTAGGTCTTTTTATTTGTGTTAGAATAGACAAAGAAATATAGTGAAGTATTCTCATGACCATACGTATGCAAATAGTCGCTTTTATTGGTGCGGCGATACTTATTTTATTCGGAGCCCATTTCCTGGCCTATCAGGGTATCGTGCACTTTTTCCCGACTCTCCCGACTCAGGTGAAGTATTGGCTCATGGGCGCTTTGGCGCTGTTTGGGTCAAGCTTTATCCTTTTCTCGCTGCTTATTCATTGGCAGGAAAATACTTTTACTCGAGGGCTCTACTTTCTTTCCGGTTTTTGGCTGGGGTTGTTAACCAATCTTATTTTGCTTTTGCTCGGTGCATGGTTTTTTTCTTTTGTGCTGTCATGGTTCGGTTGGGGCATAGCGCAGACGGTTGTGGGTTTGTTGGTAGTGGGACTGGCTGTGGTAGTTTCGATTGCCGGCAGCTACAACGCTTTCCATCCGCGCGTCCGTGAGATTACGGTCCGTATTCCGGGGCTGCCAGAGGAATGGCGCGGGAAAAAAGTGGTTCAGTTGTCCGATGTACATTTGGGGGCCATCTACCAGGCTCGGTGGCTTTCGGGGGTGATGGCACAGGTGAATGCCGTTAATCCAGAAGTAGTATTTATCACAGGAGACCTCTTCGATGGGATGGATGGTCATCTTGATACCCTGGTTCAGCCGCTCGATACCCTGCGCGCGCCTCAGGGAGTGTATTTTGTAACGGGCAATCACGAGACCTATGTGGGACTTTCTGAAGTCTTTTCGGTTTTGGCGCAGACCAAGGTTCATATTCTCGACAATCAGGTGGTTGACGTGCGCGGGCTTAAAGTGATTGGACTATCGTATCCGGAGCGCGGTGTGTCTACCGCGAGTGTCTTGGATGTCTTGGCAATACTGAAAGACCAGTATCTTGGACAACCAAATGTGTTGCTCTTTCACTCGCCGACCTATATCACGCAATTCGTCGAGGCCGGTATCAATCTTCAGCTCTCCGGCCACACCCATAAAGGTCAGATATATCCTTTTGGGCTGATTACTGCTCTGGTTTATAAAGGGTTTGATTACGGTTTGTATCCGATGGGCGACTATACGCTCTATACTTCTAACGGGGTAGGTACCTGGGGCCCAGCCATGCGTGTCGGTAATGTCCCCGAAATCGTCTCTATTACCCTCGAATAGAGGTTAACTTTTCTCTCAGGTATCGTTATGCGGCTATTTGTCATCGCCAAGACCAAAGCGCGCGCCACCGAGGTGGAGCAGATTGATGCCACGCATTTTAGGGTAGCGGTGAAGGTAGCGCCAGTGGAGGGAAAGGCTAACGCGGCTATTACCAAGGCATTAGCGATGTTTTTGGGCGTGGCGCCGGCGCGGCTAGTACTCCGTTCTGGGGCCACGGGCAAGAAAAAAGTCTTTGAATACCTCTCAGCAGTCTAGGGTGGTGGGCAGGTATTGACAGGGCGTAGCAAAAGAGGAGAATTGTGGTAGAATAATGGCAAAGAGCCTTGTTTTCTATGAAACACAAAAAAAAGCGGCAACTGTTTGACCCGAGAAAAATGTTTGACTGGTGGTCAGTGCCTCATTTTCTCTTCGGGGTGGTTACTGCCTTGGCGGCTATTACCTTTTCTTTTTCGGCCTTTGATGCTTTTTTTGTCACTCTCGGGCTGGCCTTGGCCTGGGAACTTTTGGAAAAATATTTTCGTTTGAGTGAAGCGCCGGGCAATGGCTGGGTAGATGTGGTACTGCCACTTATGGCGTTTGTCATGACCTATTTTCTTGTGGATCAGGCGTCACTCAATCATGAGCGGAATCTTGGTCTATTGACGATTACCGTTCTTTTGTACGGGTTTATTAATATGATTGCTTGGCGCGCCCGTTTTGAGCGCGATTATGATTTTCTTGGTTAATTTGTAAGAGAGCTATCCTTATGGAGGCAATGGCGCCGAAGAAAAAAGTATGCATCATCGATGATGATGAGAACGTGCGTGAGATTTACCTCATGAAGTTTAATAGTGAGGGGTTTGATGTGTCGTTGGCGGTTGATGGGGAAGCGGGAATGCGGGTGATTCGTGCAGAGCATCCGGATATCATTCTTCTTGATTTGCAGATGCCGGTGAAGGGCGGAGTGGAAGTGTTGGATGAGCTGGCGGCAGACGCAGAATTGAAAAAGATTCCCGTTATTATCTTGTCGAACCTCGATAACGAGGATGCCTACAAGACGGTTGGGCAGTATGAAACACGTTTTTATCTCATCAAGTCTTTAACCACTCCGCAGAAAGCGGTGGACTATGTGCGTGAAGTTTTGTCAGTATGAATCCATAAAACAAAATTCAATGCGAAAAATTGATATTCTTCCACCACGATCAACTGTTCTCTCTCCGCCGGCGTATGCTGGACTCTCTTGGCACGATGAAAAATTCTTTGTTGCTATAGTCAATCGTCGAGGGGAAATGACCGAGGCCTCTGTGGTTACTTCAGGAAAAAAGGTTCGGCAGGAGGTGACTCGTTTTTTGCGAGCGTATACAAAGCAGCACCATGTAAAGGTAGTGGCGCTGGGTATTTGTGGAGGCGATGAAAAGCGCAATGCTAAACTAGCCACCAGGTTGTGGTTGAAATATGATATTGTGGCGCATCTGTTTCCTGCGGAAAAGCCCGGCAAAAAAGAAGCAGCCACAGCTGCCCAAGCGGTGGCCAAAAGATATCATGATGGCTCTATCGCTCGAGTCTCTCTGACGCACACGCGCCAGGTCATCCCCTCGTATTTGACCAATCTAGATGAATACGCCGCGGTCACATCGCCGCGTGATTTTTCTGGCCTCATGGAACGGACACGTCGCTATCGGGAAAAACATATCAAAATGGTGTTTTTCAGCAGTACGCCCAGCGGCGGCGGCGTTGCTTTGATGCGCCACGCCATGATGCGTCTCTATCGATTGTTGGGAGTGGACGTCAGTTGGTATGTTATGAGTCCGGATACGGCCGTGTTTGATGTGACCAAGCGTAAATTCCACAATGTCTTGCAGGGAGTGGCGGCGCGCAATGTCATACTCAATAGCAGTGACAAAAAAATCTATGAGGATTGGGTGGCTAAGAATGCTCGGGCGTTTCGTCGGGTTTATCGAGACGCTGATGTCGTGGTGATCGATGATCCGCAACCCTCAGGCATGATTCCCTTTATCAAGCAGGCTAACCCTCAGGTCAAGATTATTTATCGTTCGCATATCCAGGTACGCGCCGACCTTATCAATCGTCAGGGTTTGCCACAGGAAAAGACTTGGAGCTTTTTGAAAAAGAACATCTATCAGGCGGATATCTTTGTGAGTCATCCGATCAAGGCCTTTGTCCCTAAGGATTTGCCGAAGGGAAAAGTGGTGTTGATGCCGGCCGCCACCGACCCGTTGGACGGATTGAACAAAGAACTTTCACCACAGCATCTGCGTTACTACCAGCGACTTTTCAATCAAATCCTGGCGGAAAACGGCCAGTCGCCCTTGCGCCTGAGTCGGCCCTATATTATCCAAGTGGCGCGTTTCGATCCTTCTAAGGGCATCCCGGATGTTGTAGAGGCCTATCGGCGGTTTCGCAAGGAATTTGACGATACGCATCACTCACTACGAGAGACTCCACAGTTGGTCATCATCGGAAACGGGGCGATTGATGATCCTCAGGGGAGCATGATTCTCGATGAGATACTGCTTCTTCTCGAAATGGATCGTTACAAACATCTGGCGAGCGATATCAAAGTGGCGCGTGTGCCGCATGTCGATCAGTTATTGAATGCGTTGTTGCGGGGCAGTTCGGTTGCTCTACAACTTTCCCGTCGCGAAGGATTCGAAGTGAAAGTGACGGAGTCTCTGGCCAAGGGCGTACCGGTGGTTGCTTATCGTACTGGAGGGATTCCTTTGCAAATTCAACATGAAAAAAATGGTTTTCTGGTGACGACGGGTGATACGAAAAAAGTGGCTCAGTATCTGTTTGATTTGTTCACTGATAAAAAACTGTACGAAAAAATGTCGCGAGCGGCAGCACAGACCAAACATCCCGAGTATTGGACTGTGGTCAACGCGACCAAATGGCTTTTTCTGGCGACAGAATTGTTTCTCTATGGTAAAGTATCTGGGGCGTATCGGCGCTCCAAGTAAATAAGTTAGATTTTTTATGGCCTTACTCATTGATGTGCGTAGCAAGAAGGAGTTTGATGAATACCATGCTCCCGGTGCTCTTTTGATTCCTCTCATTGGTATCGCTTGTGGCAATATCGGCGTGTTGGCCGATACTGATAAAGGGGAGCGTATTGAGTTGTACTGTCGCTCTGGGGCTCGCTCGGGACAAGCCAGGCAGCTTTTGGTTAACATGGGGTTTACCGAAGTGATCAACCTAGGGGGATTGGATGTGGTAAAAAAAAGATTTGCGCAAGCGACACCGCGAGCGGCCGATCAGCTGGCACCATCATCTCACGCCTACTGGTTTCGCCCTGCTCGTTTCTGGAAATGGTTTGCCTTTTACTATCCTGTCTCTCGACGGGGATGGGCGGTGACTCTCATACTTATAGGCATCGCTGGGCTGATTTTTTCCTTTATTGATCGCCGGTCACATTCGGTTTCAGACACGTTGTTTGGATTTGCTCCTTGGCTGATTGCGCTTATGGCGGTGTTTGATATGATGTGTTTTCGTCGCGGAGAATATCCCTCTTGGTGGCAGAGTAAGTCACAGAAAAGGGGATAGAAATGCAAAAAGCCCTCAATGCAGAGCGGCGGCTGAATCCCGTGAAAAGAAGTAACGGAAAAAATAAACTTTTTTCCCTGTAAATCCAGGTGGGTTTCAATTTTGCGCCGGTCCTTCTGAAGGCTTTGCTTCTTCAGTATACCACTCCTTGGGAAAAGGTGGGAGGGAGGCATTAGTAGGCGGGGCTTGCATTCTTTTGGAAACCATGCTATAATCGATACGTGCTGAAGAAGCCACGCTAACAGAGTCGAGTTTGCGCAGTCTATAAACAATCCAAAGAAATCTATGACCGGAACTATCAAAACCCTTACGGACAGAGGATTCGGATTCATTGCTCGCGAAGGCGAAGTGAAGGATCTGTTCTTCCACTCCAAGGAGTTGGTTGGTGTCACCTTTGATGAATTGAAAGTTGGCGATGTCGTCTCTTTCGAAGTCGTCGATGGCGAAAAAGGACCTGCAGCCACAGGTGTATCACGCGCGTAATAGCGTCTGATGCAAAAGCCACCCTCGCAAGAGGGTGGCTTTTTTGTTACCCGAAAAGTTTTTATACATACGCCTTCGTTGACGGTACTGCTGCTTCGTCGTATAGTACAGTATCGCAGCTTAACAAAGAGAGAGAGGAGCTTGGTATGTCAGGCTATGTAGAATCCTATATTCATAGGAGAGTAGCTCGGGCATACCAGGTGTTGCTTGAGCGTTCTCCGGAAGTGGCGGCCACGCAGGCGCTTTCGTTTCCGATAGTTCCCAAGGTTATTATGGAAAGCCATGCTTTCACACCAATGAAGCGACTGTTAGCTCGAAAGCTGAGGGAGCTTTTTTCAGGAGAGAGAGGACGCGAGATGTCCACCATTCTTGGTTGTACGCAGGCGACGTTTGTTGTGGCTCAGACGGAGAACCGTGCTGGTCAGACCCAATACGGTATCGGCGCCCTTGGGCCGTACCGGTTGTTTCATCGACGGAATCTGCCCTTTGTGCAGAATAAGAAATCTGCCCCGGTTTTGATTACTTTTGAGGAAATCTGTTTTCGGGCAGAGGATCCCAAAGACGTTTATGAAACCGTCTATTTGATTCTTAATACCGTGACCACAAATATTCTTGGCGATGAAGGGGGGATTTTTCGGTGACAAACAGAGAGGGAGAGGGATAGAACATATCTGCTCCCTTTTTTCTTTGGATACATTTTTTGAAAGAAAAAAGAAAAAGACGCCGCGTCACACGAAGTGACGGACGTCGTTTGGGGTTACGGTTACTTGGCATGTGTTGCCTTGAACCGCTTGTGCCACTCCACGAAGGAATGGGGTGGTGACAGAGACGGATGACTTGGTGTGTCGTCTGCCGAGAGGCTGAGTTGGACCGGTTGTACGGTACGAACCTGCGTCTTAGTTCCATCAGCTTGTCGAGCCAGAACTTTTTCCGCTTGTTGGCGTTTATTTTCCGCCTGGTTGCTTTGGAGGCGTTTGATGGCAGCGCTTAAGCGGTTGCGCACTACTTCGAAGTAGAGGTTGTATGCGCGGCGATCGGCCCGCTGCGAGTCATTCAATACGGACTTGCCGCTGTGAAATACAAATCCATGTCGATGCGCCACAGTGGCGAAGTGTTTCTTGAACCACTCCATGTCCAAATAAGCTTTTTCGTGGAACATGAAGTTGTTGCGCATGGTACTGTAGTACAGCGTTTTGACTTCGTGGGTCATAGCGGTCTCGAGTGTCTCCTCCTTTTTAGGGGAATTTTCGGAGTTTTGCATGGTTTTCTCCAGTAGGTGGTAGTTGTTAATGTTCAACAGTATATTATACTCTATTTTATCAGGAAAGTCAATAATGACAAGCATGTAGTTATCGGTGGGCGGGTTGCCTTTGGGGCGTGAAACTGCTTGAATGGAGGGGCTATGAAGAAACTAGTATGGTAAAACAGTGGGAGAAATGTATAACGCTTACGGCGTTTCATAAAAAAAACACCTTGCCGGAAACGCCGGGGGTGTATTTTTTCCTGGACGAGGATAAAAATATTCTTTATATCGGCAAGGCCACGGCGCTGCGGGACCGGGTGAAGAGCTACTTTTCTCAGGACTTGGCGCTCACTCGTGGCCCCAAGATTGTCCTCATGCTGGAGAAGGCGACGCGTTTGGCTTACCGTCAAACAGACTCGGTCTTGGAGGCGCTCATATTAGAAGCGCGCCTCGTCAAGGCAGAGCAGCCACCTTACAATACTGATCTCAAGGATGACAAGAGTTATAACCACGTCGTGATTACTCAGGAGAAATTTCCTCGGGTGTTGACGGTACGCGGGCGTGATATTGAGCAGAAGAAATTCACTCTGCCGGTCAAGTATCTGTTCGGGCCGTTTCCTGCTGGGGGAGCGCTGCGTGACGCTTTGAAAATCGTGCGCAAATTGTTTCCCTTTCGGGATACGTGTTTGCCGTTGGAAGAGTTGCCGGCGCGTCGTCGAGTGGCGGCCAAGCCGTGCTTCAATGCCCAAATAGGGTTGTGTCCGGGAGTCTGTACAGGGGTTATATCGGCGCGTGACTATGCACGCGCTATCAACCATATTCGTTTATTTTTTGAAGGACGCAAGAGTGCTCTGCAGAAAAAAATGACTCGGGAAATGAAAGCGGCCGCCAAACGTTTGGATTTTGAGCAAGCCGGAGAAATTAAAAGAACACTTTTTGGTCTGGGTCACATTCAGGATATGGCTCTGGTCAAAGACGATTTCCATGAGGCACAGGCTCATCGTATCGAGGCCTATGACGTGGCTCATCTCATGGGGGAGCAGAGTGTGGGTGTGATGACGGTAGTGGCTGAGAGTATGAAGCAGCCGAGCGAATACCGGAAATTTATTTTGCGCGGTGAGCATGGTGGTAACGATCTCTCGGCTTTGAAAGAGATTTTGACGCGACGATTGGAACATGCCGAGTGGGACCTGCCGGAGCTTGTGGTGGTGGATGGGGCGGCGCTTCAGTTTGGGGTGGCGGAAAAGGCGCTCCGAGAAGCGGGAGTGACAGTGCCGATTGTTGGTGTGGTGAAGAATGTGCGGCACACACCGGAGCGCCTAATTGGATCGGAGACACTCTCGGCTCGTTTCAAAAAAGAGATTTTGCTGGCCAATGATGAGGCACATCGCTTTGCCCTGTCTTTTCATCGTAAGCGGCGAGGAAAAGAGTTTCTTCCTTAGCCGGCAGTCTTTCTGCTGATTGACAGGATAGAGGAAAAAAGGTAAAGTACGCGGTTCGTTAAAAACCATTTTTTGAGTCATTGCCTCTGGCAGAAAGGAAGGACATCATGACACAAGCGAAAACCCCCGGTTCATCGGAGCAGTGGCATCCGCAGGCGGTAGCGGTCTGTTGCTCTCTGGCCGATTCATTTGATGGGCTGTTGAATTCCCCTGGTCTTACGGTTGACATGGAAATTGAACAGTTGATTCGTGAGGGCCATGTCCCGTTTCCATTGAGCGGGGTGTGCTCGCGTGAACTGGTCTTTGCCACCCCGGCTCAGATTGGTCTGATTGAAGGTTCAACCCTTCGGATGATGTGGGCGACAGCGCTTTCTGCGAGATTGGCCTTTGTCCCACCTGCCATCATGCTCAAGTGGTGTCTGGATTATCATGAGCAACTGGAGTGGGGGCATCTGTTTGTCTTCATGCATCCGATGACAAATGCGCTGGGGGAGCCCGCTCTTCTCCATTTGCACCGTGCTCTTTCTGGTGAGCTCAGGTTGAGCCTCCAGTCTTTGGATTTCAATCAGATGATTCTTCCGGGAGCCCTGTTCGTTTTTGCCCAGGAGTGACTCAGAAGAGCAGAGCCATTTTCGGGTACGTTTTCCATTGCTCCCGCCTCAGTACGACTGACGCGGGTTTTTTATTGAGGCAGTGTTTTTTTGTGGATAACCACTGACACTTTACAGCTTGGCAAAAAGGGCGTATGATGGTGGGCAGCTGTATACTTTTTAGAGAGGTTCTTCTCCTCTTGATGGCAATGAAAAAATCGGTCATAGAAATCAGGGGCGCGCGAGTCAATAACCTCAAGAACGTGGATGTCGATATTCCGCGCGATTCATTGGTGGTGGTGACTGGGCTTTCTGGCTCGGGCAAATCCTCGTTGGCTTTTGATACTTTGTTTGCGGAAGCGAATCGACGTTATGTCGAGTCGCTTTCTTCGTATGCGCGTAATTTTCTTGATGGATTTGAGAAGCCCGATGTCGATACCATTCGTAACTTGAGTCCGGCCATTTCCATCGATCAGAAAAGCGTGTCGCGCAGCCCGCGTTCGACGGTAGGTACTATGACCGAGGTGTATGATTACTTGCGTGTTCTTTTCGCCAAGACGGGGGTTCCTCACTGTCCTACCTGTGGCAAGATTTTGACACGCAAGAGCGTGCGGGGCATTTTGGGCGAGATTCTGGAACTGCCGGATAATACGCCGCTTATGTTTTTGGCCGAAAGCTCTTTGCTTGATGGGAAGACGGAAAAAGAGGCGATGACCTTGGTCAATACCTGGGGGTACGTCCGAGTATTGCTGCACGGAGAAGTCTTATCTATCGCGGAGGCGCTCAAGACAGCTTCGTCTACGGAGAGTTCGCCGGTGGCGGTGGTCATCGATCGGCTGGTCTTGTCACGGGCGCGCCCGGACAAGGAGCGTATTTTGGATACTTTGCAGACTGCTTTTCGGGTCGGGCAAGGAACTTTTACCCTGCGCATCAACGACACTGGGGTCGAGCATATCTATAACGAAGAATATCGCTGTGAGGAATGTAATATCTTCTTGCCAGAATTCACCCCCAGCCATTTTTCTTTCAATAATCCTGATGGCGCCTGTGAGAAGTGTGCCGGTTTGGGGGTGACCTTGGAGTTTGCTCCGGCTTTGGTGATTCCCAATAAGAGTTTGTCCTTATCTGAGGGGGCGATTCGTCCGTGGAGCAAAATGAATAGCGATCGTCATGCGGGAACCGGGCCGATGCAGCTCTTGCGTGAGTGTGCCAAGCGCCAACGCTTCTCTCTTGATATGCCGTTGGATAAATTATCCGCCAAGTGTCTGGATGTTATCTTGTTCGGAGAAAAGACTGGGAAAGAATCCGATTTCCCCGGGGTGATTGTTCTCTTGGAACACAAGTATCGTGATACCAAGTCGGATCATTTGCGCTCGGAAATTGAAGCCTACATGTTATCCAAAGTCTGTCCGACTTGTGCGGGGCGACGTCTGAAATTATCGAGCCTGGCCGTCAGAGTGGGGGATATGTCTATCGATGACCTTGTCAAACTGAGTACGGAAAAATTCTTGGCCCTGCTTAAACCGTTGCGGGAAACATTGTTGAAGGGCGGAGAGAAGGGAATTATTGAACCGATTTTTCGTGAAATGCAGATGCGTCTTTCTGCGGTGGAAAAAGTGGGTCTGGGCTACCTGGAGCTGTGCCGAGGTGCTGATACGTTGTCGGGCGGGGAGGCTCAGCGCATTCGTCTGTCAGTACAGATGAAGTCCGGCCTGTCCGGGATCATCTATGTCTTGGACGAACCGTCGGTGGGACTACACAGCCGTGATACCGAAAAGCTGATTCTGGCCCTGGAAGACTTGCGCGGCGGCAACAACTCATTGGTGGTAGTCGAGCACGACGTGGCTATCATGAAACGAGCAGACTACATTATCGATATGGGCCCGGGGGCTGGTATCGAAGGAGGTGAAGTCATTTTTGCTGGGACACCGGACAAGCTGCTTCGTTCTCATTTATTGACCGGGCAGTATCTGTCGGGCAAAAGAAAGGTTTCGGATAAACAGAAGCGCCGTAAGCCAGGCAAAGAAACTATCGTCATTTCGGGGGCTACGGAGCATAACCTAAAGAATGTCACAGTGGAGATTCCTCTGGGCGTCTTTGTCGCCGTGTCGGGAGTATCGGGCTCTGGAAAATCGACTTTGGTACACGATATCTTGTCGCGCGCTCTTTCTAAGTATTTTTATCATGCCAAGGCTACACCTGGCGTGCATAAAAAAATCGAAGGACTGTCCAATATTGACAAAGTGATTGCGGTTACGCAGGATGCCATCGGGCGGACACCGCGCTCTAATGCTGCTACCTACACAGGGGTGTTTAGTCTGATTCGTGATCTTTTTGCTGATACTTCGGAAGCGGAGCGTGATAAGTATTCGGCCAGTCACTTTTCTTTCAATATGCGGGGTGGCCGGTGTGAGGCCTGTCAGGGTGGAGGGCTGAAAAAAATCGAGATGTACCTTTTGCCAGATGTGTACGTGCCTTGTGAAGTCTGTCAGGGGACACGTTACAATGCCAAGACCTTAGCTATTGAATATCGGGGCGAGAATATTGCAAGCGTCTTACGCATGACGGTTACCGAGGCTCGACGTTTTTTCTTTGATCAGCCGCTCATTGAGGAGAAATTACGAGTGTTGGAAGAAGTGGGCTTGGGCTATCTGGTGCTAGGACAAAGCGCCACCAATCTTTCCGGCGGTGAGGCGCAGCGTATCAAACTGGCTACCGAGTTGGCGCGCAAATCGACTGGCAAGACACTCTATATTTTGGATGAACCGACTATTGGGCTGCATTTCGAAGATGTGCGCCGCCTTTTGGATGTGCTGGAGGCACTGGTGGATAAAGGGAACTCGGTCTTGGTGGTGGAACACAACCTCGACGTTATTTCGTCGGCGGACTGGGTGCTCGAGCTCGGACCGGACGGCGGAGAAAAAGGAGGAGAGCTCATCTTTGCCGGTGCGCCTGACAAGCTGAAAACCTGCAAGCGTAGCTTCACCGCAAAATACCTTTAGAATTTTAAATACTCAATAAAATTTTAAATCCAAACGTGCGGAGCGTTTGTTTTTGTGTTGAAAAATATCTTCATTTTCTTCTTTTTTATAGAAAAAACTTTTCCTGAGCAAGCAACCTTTCATAGTACCGTTCATTTGCCCCGGCGAGGCAAATGAAACTGCTTTGAAGGCTACGCTCTTTTCCGAAACGGAAAAACCCTGCCCGCTTAGCCTTTAAGGCTACTATGAAAGATTCTTGCCAGAAAAAGTTTTTTTACAAGAAAGGGAGAGAAAATGAAGATATTTTCTGAACAATATAGATGAATTACCTGAAATAACAAGTATTCACCCCATTTTATCGGTACTTACTCGGAAACGGAAGCAAACTTTCGTTTCACCCACTTCGTTTGGTAATAAAGAGAGAATTAGGGCAAATTTTTAGGGAAAAGTCAATGGTGATGGACAGGGGGAAAAGTGGTAGAATAGGTTCACTTAAAAGTGGTGGGAAACTGAACCCTCTTTGGTATGAGCTACAGCTTGCGAAAAAATATTTTGGCCACAGTGACGTATTATGACGTTTTGGATTTTCCGTTGACCGCTTTTGAGGTATGGAAACATCTGGTGACTCACGATGAAGGTCAGGAGGTTCCGCCGGAGCCGGTGACATTCCGTGAGGTGCGTGAATTTCTGATCTTCGGGTCATTGACTGACAAAGTACTGGAGTGTGATGGTTTTTATTTTTTGGTGGGTCGCGAGGCTCTGGTGTCAGAACGTATTCGGAGTGAAAAACTTTCAGTCAGTAAGCTGAAGCGGATGAAGAAATTAGCTCGACTACTTGTCCATGTGCCGTACGTGCGCATGATTGGGGCCACGGGGAGCCTTTCGATGAAACACGGGAGCAGGGGGAGTGATTGGGATATGTTTGTGGTGCTACGTTCGGGCAAGATTTGGATTGGCCGAACACTCCTCACTTTATTTCTGCACGTCATTGGCAAGCGCCGACATGGCAAGAAAATCAGTAACCGGGCTTGTCTGAATTATTTTGTGACTGATGATAATTTGGAGATTGCTACCAAGGACCTTTTTTCAGCCAATGAGTATCGTTTTTTGATTCCACTTTTTTCTTTTGATGTGTTCCGGCGATTTGAAGCGAAGAACACCTGGATTCGAAAGTATAAGCCGAATTTCTCTTTGACCTTGACGCCGAGCCGGTGGCTGGTGGAAGAGAGTTTTCCAACTTTGCATTTGCGCGATAGACAGGAGAAATTTTTTGATTTGTTCGCTTTGGAGCGGTGGCTTTCTCTGTGGCAGAAGGCCAAGATAGAACGAAATCCGAAGACGCGCCAAGAGGGAAGTCTGATTGAGGCCAATGACCGTATGCTTATTTTTCTCCCTGAGCCGCGCGGGCCGGTGGTGTTTCAGAAGTTTAAGGAACGTCTGCATATTTGACGATTTTTTTTGGGGGAGTGTGGTATAATGTCAGCAGGTTTGCAGAAGAGTGAACCATAAAAACACATACCAACATTCGGGAATATGCCGAAATTTTTCTATACGGCGAAAAATGCCGTGACGGGAGAGACCTCTGGTGGCGAAATGGAAGCGAAGGATGAGAAATCGCTTGCTTCGGATTTACGCAGCCAGGGACTATTGCTCACTTCACACAAGGAGGAGGCGGTGGCTTCGAGCATCCAGATAAAGTTTTTTGATCGTTTCAAAACGGTTCCTCTGAAAGAGAAGATGACTTTCACTCGTAACTTGGCGGTGATGGTTTCGTCAGGATTGACCGTATCTCGGGCGGTGAATAACTTGAGTATCCAGACGTCCAACAAAACTTTTAAGAAAATTCTTGAGGATGTCAATGATGATTTGCAATCAGGTAAAACGCTTTCCGAAGGGTTGGGTAAGTACCCGACCGTCTTCAACGAATTGTTTGTCAATATGGTTTATGTTGGCGAAGTGAGTGGTAACTTGGAAGAAGTGTTGGATATTTTGGCGCTGCAGTTGGAAAAAGAAAACGACTTGCTCTCCAAGGTACACGGGGCCCTTATCTACCCAGCTGTCATCGTGGTCGCGATGATCGCTATCGGCATTCTCATGTTGACCTATATCCTGCCCAAGATTACCAGCGTTTTTCAGGATATGGATGTTGCACTCCCGGTGACCACACAGATTATTATCGCCTTCAGCGAATTTTTGCGGCAGCATGCTTTTCTTAGTGTGGCCATAGTTGTTTTGGTAGTGGTGGGCACCAAGCTCTTTTCCGGCACAGCGATGGGCAAACGCGTTTTTGGCTACCTCTTTTTGTACATGCCGGTCATCGGCAATATCATTATCAAGGTGAACTGCGCTCGCTTCGCTCGTATCTACAGCTCGCTTTTGAAGAGTGGTGTTTCGGTGGTCAATGCGCTTACTATTGTTTCCAAGACTCTCTCTAATGTTTACTACAAGGATGCTTTGGCTGAGGCCATCGTGGAAATCCAGAAGGGTGTGGATTTGAGCAAGGTGATTCGACGCTATCCGAAGATTTTTCCTGTTTTGGTACCGCAGATTATCGAAGTGGGAGAGGAGACGGGAAAAACGGAAACGGTATTGCAGCGCTTGGCGGAATTTTATGAAGAAGAGGTCTCTCAGATTACCAAGAACATGTCTTCTATCATTGAACCAATACTGATGCTTCTCATCGGTGGCTCGGTGGGGTTTTTCGCTGTAGCCATGTTGCAGCCGATGTACTCCGTTCTTGAGAACATAAAGTAGTATTTTTTCATGAAAACTCTACGCTCTAAGCTAACGGCCGAAAACTCCAAGGGATTCACCCTGATTGAAGCCTTGGTGGTGATGTTTATCTTTGCTTTGATAGCGGTTGTTTTTTCTCAGATTTACACCGTAGGAACGCGACTTATCATCGAATCAAAAAACCGCCTGGGGGCGACGGCGCTGGCCAATCAGAAAATGGAGATTATTCGCAGTATTGCCTATGATAAAATCGGTACCAAACGCTGGAATGGGAGTATTTGGGTGTATGGTATTCCTGCGGGGGACTTGCTTGAAGACGAAACTATCAGCGTCAATACCATGAAGTATACGGTGCACACCTTTGTGCAGTACGTCGATGATGCTTTTGATGGTAAGCTTGGTGGAGCGCCTAATGACACGATCCCGACAGATTATAAACGGGTGCGGGTTACCGTGAGTTGGGGGAACCTTGGTGTGGATCAGACAGTGGCTTTGTTCGGGAATTTTTCACCCAACGGTATAGAATCGTCGGGCGGCGGCGGAGTGTTGTCGGTCAACATTATCGGCGTCGACGGGAGCGGGGTGGTTGGGGTGAATGTCCATGCGGTGAATAGTGCTTCCGGGGTTGATTTCACGGCCACTACGGATGCTACGGGCAATATTACTCTGCCAGGCGCTCCGGCCGGGACAGAGAAATACGTCTTGACCGCTTCGAAAAATGGTTATTTCGGAGCTACTACGTACCCATCCTATCCAACTTCATCGTACAACCCCGTTGATGTCCACGCCTCAGTGGTGATTAATACGCTCAATCAGAAAACATTGGTAGTCGACAGGGCGGTCGAGGTGAAGCTGGCAACTCATGACCCTTTTGGTACGGCTATCCCGAATGTTTCTTTCGCCTTGACCGGTGGCCGAGTACTCGGAACGGATCCAGCTACCGGTGAATTGGTGTATGGGTTTTCGTCTACGAGTAGTACCAATGGCTCCGGAGAAAAAGTCTATCCTAATGAAAGTTATGGACAGTATACTTTTACCCAGTTGGCTTCTGGCTATGAATTCTACAAAATGTCTCCGGAAACGAGTGTAGTGGCCAATGTTTTTGATTTGCTGCCTGGAAGTACTAGCCAGGTAACGGCAATTCTTTTGGATAAAAATATTGGTTCGGTTAAAGTGGAGGTTACGAATAGCACAGACGGTTCGCCGGTCAATGGTGCGAGCGTCAAACTTTCCAGCGTCATTAATGCCTATGACGCGACGGTGGTGACTGGCCAGTATGGGTGGGCGTATTTTCCAACAGCATTGCCAGCCCTTGTAGCGGGTGATTATGACATCACTGTTACGACGGTCGGATTTCAGAACAAGACCAGTACGGTGACCATTGGTACGACACTCACCACGAAAGGCATAGCATTGACCCCCAACTAATGATGCACCGACAGAAAAAAACCTATTACGTGAGCGGACATACACTGGTGGAACTTATCATTGCCATCGGTATAGGGTCTTTAGTTATGTCCGGGTTTATGTTGCTGTTTGCTAGAACCTGGGACACGAACAAGTTTATCTTGGAAGAGGGTATGGCATCAGCGGCGGCTTCCCGGGCCACCAATCAGATAACTATCCGTTTACGAGGCGTTCGTCAGGCGGAAGATGGCGACTATCCGATAGAGAGGGCGGATAATTTTGACTTGACGGTGTATGCCGATGTTGATGATGATATGATAGCCGAACGAGTACACTATTTTCTCGACGCCGCCAATGATCAGTTCAAGGTTGGGGTGACGGAGCCGAATATGAATACGGTTCCGGTGACGTATCCAGTGAGTGACCAGACGGTGACGGTGATGACGAATTTCGTGGTCAATGAGAATAATGACCCGATTTTTCATTATTATAATACCAATTATCCAGGCGATACGGTTAATAATCCACTTTCTACACCGGCCAGCGTCGGAGATATTCAGCTGGTGAAGATTCATTTTCTGGTGAATATCGACCCAGTGCATGCGCCGAACAATATTAATATCGAATCGTTTGTTGATTTAAGGAATCTCCATAACTTATGAGTGTTATCAGAACAGTGAGAGTGGCGCGCGGCTCGGTCCTGGTGTATGGGCTGATTATTATGATGATTGTGTCTATCGTCATGACGTCTATTCTCAGCTTTATCGCCGGGCAGACGAAATACGCGCTTCAGGTGCATGCCCGTGAACAAGCGTTCCAGATTGCTGAATCCGGGGTACAGTTTTACCGTTGGTATCTGGCTCATAATGTCGAGGGAAGAACTGCTCAGCAGGTGGATAATTTCTGGGTTTCTGGGAATCCCATTGGCGTAGGCATTCCTTATGAGGCTGAGTATGTTGATCCGAGCGGCGGTCCTATCGGGAAGTATCGGTTGGAGGTGACACCGCCTTCAGCTGGCTCGACGGCTGTGACGGTCAAGGCGACGGGCTGGGCCTATCGCGCTGCAGATATGATACGCATCATTCAAGTACGGTTTCGCAAGCCGACCTGGAGTGATAGTGTCGTGTTATCTAACGAGACGCTTCGCTTTGGTGAGGGGACCAGCGTCTATGGAAAAATACATTCCAACGGAGGCATTCGCTTCGACGGTGTGGCCCATAATGTTATTTCGAGTGCTGTGGCAAGCTATGATGACCCTGATCATAACGGAGGTAATGAATTCGGTGTTCATACTCATGTCAATCCTGTCGATCCTTTGCCGCCGGCAGCGGTGCCTAATCGGCCGGATGTCTTTGAGAGTGGACGAGACTTTCCGGTAGCGTCGGTTGATTTTACCGGTGTCTTGGGTGATTTGAACTATATCAAGAGTCAGGCTCAGTCAGGTGTCAACGGTGGGAAGTATTTTGACAACAGTAATCAGGGGAGACATATCATTTTGAATACCAACGGTACTTTCAGTATCCGGATAGTAAGGAGTTTTAATGCCTCTACGAATGAGATAAATAGCTATCAGGGAAACTGGCAGACGTACGCGTTGCCAAATAACGGGGCCATATTTGTAGAAAATAATGTTTGGCTTGAGGGGTCAATCAACGGCAAGCGGGTGACTATTGCGGCGGCGAATCTCTCATCTGCTTCCCTGAAGTCTCTGTACATAGGACAGGACATCCGGTATACGAATTATGACTGTAGCGACATCCTTGGGATTATCGGTCAAAATGATGTTGAGATTTATAAGGGGAGTCAAGACACTTTGCGCATCGATGGGGCGCTCTTGGCCCAGAGCGGACGAGTGGGGCGGGCCCACTACACCGGAGGAGCGGGGTTGTCCAAGAGCCAGTTCACCCTTTTTGGAGCTTTGGCTACCAATCAGCGTTATGGATTTGCTTGGACGGACAATACGGGGTACACCAATCGTGATCTCATCTATGATAACAATCTTTTGTATTGTCCGCCGCCCTATTTTCCTACCGGGACGCAGTATGAGATGGATTTGTGGGAAGAGCGTTAGAGAAAACGATGGAAAATTGTGTTATGATATAGAGGCAGACAACACCAAGAAAAAAATAAATGAATATCCTACATAAGAAAATTTTTGATTTGTTTCCGAGTTCTTTTGGTCTTGATTTGAGTGATCTTTCACTAAAAATTGTCTGGCTGAATCAGGCTGGGGAGCGCGACTCGGTGGCTAGTTTCGGCTCCGTGCCTTTGCCTCTGGGTAGTGTGGTGGATGGAGAGATTATGGATGCCGAGGCCGTGAGGAGCGCGATTGTCAGTCTTTTGGAAAAATCTGGTCCGAAGAGAATTAAGACCAGGCAGGTAATCTGTTCGCTGCCTGAAACCAAAGCCTTTTCGCGGATTATCGCCTTACCCAAAATGGATGAGGATGAGGTGAAAGAGGCTATCAAGTGGGAGATAGAGGCCAATATCCCGCTGACGTTGGACCAGGTGTATTATGATTGGCAGGTTCTTGATTTGAATCTCACCCAAGAGAAAGGCAAGATAAGTGTCTTGGTAGTGGCAGTCGCTCGCAATGTCGTTGACCAGTTTCGAACGGTATTGGAGAGTGCCGGCCTAGAGGTATTGGGCCTGGAGACAGAATCTGTCGCTCAAGCCAGAAGCCTCTTGGCGGAAAAAAATGAGAAAAAGACGACGCTTATTGTCGATATCGGCGACCGGCGTACCAGTTTTTTGGTGGCTATTGGCAATACGCCCTGTTTTACGTCGAGCGTGCCGCTTTCTTCGCAAATGATTACAGATGCTATTGCCAAGTCTTTGCAGCTTTCTTTTGATGAAGCGGAGGAGTTGAAAATCAAGCAGGGACTCGGCTCGCTGGCTCTCAAGAGCCCGGTGCTCAAGGCCGCTGAGCCGGTGCTAGAGAGTATGGCGGTGGAGATTGAGAAATCGATTGATTTTTATCTCAATAACCTACGCTATTCGGAAACGGTGGATTCAATCGTGTTGTGTGGTGGGGGATCGAATATGAATGGGTTTTTGCCCTATATGACGAGGCGGTTGGGACGGCCGGTAGAATTCGGTAACCCCTGGGTGAATGTGCGTCTCGGTCGAGAGATTCCGCTCATTGACCGCCGGCATTCGGTGCAATATTCGACAGCTATCGGTTTGGCTTTAAGAGGTTTGGACGAATATGAAGATTTTGCTTAATCTCCTCCCTGAGGAAGAAAAAAATCTGGTTCAGACGCGGCTGCGCTCCCGCTTTCTTTTGTGGCAGTTGTTTCTTTTGTTCCTGTTGGAAATGTTTTATTTTACCATTTTGATTGGGATGTACCTTATCTTGGATTTTCAGTTTCGGAGTCTGGAGAGTTTGGGTACGAATCAGAACGTCCCCGTTTCTGTCCAGGGTGAGAAATTGAACCAATACGAAAAGAAATTTCGTGACACGAATGAGCAAGTCTTGACCATTGGGAAGATTGAACGCTCTCATTTTCATTTTACGCAGATATTCCTCTTGTTGGATACATTGTTGCCGCCCGGAGTGACGGTGAGCGCGCTTAACACCAAAGAGTATGTCGTTTCATTATCAGGCAAGGCGACGACGCGCGAAGACCTGCTTTTGCTCGATGAGCGTTTGAAGGGTTCAGAATGCATTACCGACGTGAATATCCCACTTTCGAACCTTTTTTCCCAACAGGATATCGACTTTCAAATCGACTTTCAAATACAGCCTGAATGTTTGAGAAAATACGGCCTATGAAAAATTTCCCTTACAAAAAATACCTGCCGTTGACTGTCATGTTGAGTCTTTTCTCTGGCATGGGTCTGATTCTTTGGTTGGGTATTGTGCCCGTTCGGGGGTTCATTACTGAGAAGGCTGACGCTATCCAGCAGTTTTATACGCTGCGAGAAAACCACGAACGCCAGGTTAGCAAACTGCCAGAACTGCGTGCGCAGTTTGAGAGCATTGTGCCCGATGAAAATACTTTGCATGTGCTGCTGACAGAAGACCATATCGTGGATTTTGTGAAGATACTTGAGGGTTTGGCGCAGGATCTCAAGGTGGAGATTGTTATTAAAGCCAAGGACGGTACGGTGATTCAGGAAAAAAATATTACCAAGCAAGCCCCAAAGAAGGTGGTTGCTTCAGGAGACGACTCGACCGGTAAGGCCAAAGGGGTGGCATCGATAGTTGATACCTTGCCCTATGATCGCTACCTGCGTCTGGATATCATCGTGCGCGGTGAATACGTCCGTATTGTGTCCTTTCTGCATAAGATGGAGACGCTGCCCTATGCTTTGGATGTAGTGGGGGTGAGTATGCGTGATCGAGGGGAATCGGATACTCAGCCGATAGTGGTCGGAGTCGGGAGAAATCCTTTTCTCTTGACGCCCGGGAATGTACCTGTTTCGGTTGATGGCAGCAGTGCTCAGCTCGGAGAAACGTCGCAGGGGACGCCGGTATCAGGGAATCTGGAAGCCTCTTTTGACACAGCAGTCTATTTGGATAAAAACTAAAGTATTATGTGGAAGGTGTCATTTTTTGAAAAATTGCTCAAGCGTTTTTCGATGAAGAAGACCATGTTCTCGTGGTATCGTCACTATAAACTGCTGTTCTTTCTCGGCTTCTTGATAGTCTTTGGGTATGGTGGTTTTTCCTGGTATCAGCACCTCTATCAATATCAGTGGAGTGATGAGAGTAAGAAACAGTTTCTGGAGACGAATTTCAAAGAGACGGTTTTTCAAGAATCAACTTTCAAGGATACTGTCGCTAGACTTAAAAAACAAACCCGAATCCATGAAGAGTCTCCGGCACTCAAACGGGATATCTTTACTGGTCAGACCATTAAATAGGAACCACCAGCAGGGGTATTTTTTGGCTGGTGTTTTTTGTTTTGCTGGAAAGCTTTTCCATGAGGTAACACGGTTGACCCTTTCTAAAAAATGGGGTACAGTATTTTAGTTATGATGATACTCTCCCGCAAGGAACAATTTACAACGCTTTTCCCTGAGGCACCCGCTTTTCGTCTGAGACAGATGGAGGAAGCTTTGTTTTCCCCTGCGTTCAAAAGCTTTTCCGATATTTCCAGTATGCCGCTTGGTATGCGCGAGGTATTGACCAAGGAAATCCCATGGCTTTCGATTCAGGAAGTGCGGGTGTTTGAAAGCGTGAAAAAAGACACGTTCAAGGCGGTCGTAGAGACGGTCGATACCAAGCGCGTTGAGACGGTGCTCATGAGAAATGCTCGGGAGCAGTGGACGGTGTGCGTGTCTTCCCAGGTAGGGTGTGCGATGGCCTGTACGTTTTGTGCAACCGGCACGATGGGCTTCACTCGTAATTTGATTGCTGATGAAATTGTTGATCAGGTGCGTTTTTGGCAGATTTTTCTCGGCAAGCGGCCGGAGCTTCCACAACGGATCAGTAACGTGGTCTTCATGGGTATGGGTGAGCCTCTGGCTAATTATGAGCACGTTAAGGAAACGCTCCGGACACTCCTTCACCATACTGATATGGGCATGACGCGCATTACGGTTTCGACTGTTGGTCTGATTCCTATGCTGCGCAAGCTGCTCTCCGACCCAGAGTGGCCGGCAGTGCGCCTGGCAGTGTCTCTTCACAGTGCGGATGCCCTCACTCGTCAGCAGATGATGCCCACATCTTTCCCAGGATTTTTGGATGACCTGGCGCTGTGGACCAAGGACTACTTTGAAAAATTTGATAGCCGGCGGCGGCATCTCACCTTTGAATACGTGATGCTTTCTAAGGTTAATGATACCAAAGAACATGCCGAAGCGTTGATTCGTTTCGCACGAAAGGTAGGCAAGGTGCGTATCAATCTTATCCCGTATAACTTTACCGGGAGCGTCTATCGTGACAGTTTGCCTGGAGATTTTGCTCGGTTTGAGCAGCAGCTACAGGACGCCGAGGTGACTGTGATGCGCCGGCGCACGATGGGTGATGATATTGCAGCCGCCTGCGGTCAGCTGGTGGTGGAAAAAAATAAAGAGCAGTAGACCTCTATGACTGAAACATATTTTATCAAAACTTTCGGGTGTCAGCAGAACGTGGCTGACTCGGAGCGTATCGAGAGCTTTTATCGCTCGCGCGGATTCGTGCCGGCAGAAACGCTTGAGGCTGCGGACGTGCTTATCTTGAATACTTGTGTCATCCGTGATAAGGCGGAAGAAAAAGTCTACGGTCTGGTCCGTAGCCTGCAAGCACAGCTAGGAGAGAAGTCTCCGCGTATCGTGGTGACGGGTTGTCTCATCGGTGCCGCCGCTCGTGAACCATCGGGAAAGATGATGAAACGGCTCACCTCTCGCTTGCCGGATGCGGAATTTTTGCCGTTGGAAGAAGTGGGTTTTGAGCATGTACCCGTACGGGCCCGAGGACGTTCGGCCTCTATTGTGATTTCTAATGGTTGCAATAACTACTGTGCCTTTTGTATCGTCCCATTTTCCCGAGGCAAGGAACGTTCACGTCCTTTTGCGGACATCCTGGCGGAAGCGGAAAAAATAGCCGAGGAGGGGTATGAAGAGGTGGTGCTCCTGGGACAGAACGTCAATTCATACGGGGCAGATTTTTTAATGGAGGGACTAAAGACGGGGGAGCGTTATACGCTACCGAGCGGCGATGCGGTAGATCCGGTGATGGTTAAGCACCTTAATCGTCATCGTATTCCGACATTGTTTCCTCATCTTTTGGAAAGCATCGCTTCCATGACGTCGTTTAAAAAAGTTTCTTTCATTTCTTCTAATCCTTGGGATTTTTCGCCGGAGCTCATCGCCGTGATGGCCCGTTATGAGAATATCGATCGGGTACTTCATCTTCCGGTGCAGTCGGGGAGTAACGAAATCCTGAAACGAATGAACCGCTGGTACACGCGCGAAGAATATCTAGACCTGATTGACCGTATTCGAACGGCGGTACCAGCTATGCAATTCACCACGGATATTATCGTTGGTTTCCCGGGCGAGACCCGAGAGCAGTTTGCTGAGAGTATTGATTTGGTACAACGGGTAGATTTTGTCAAAACCTTTATCGCTTGGTACTCACCGCGTCCCGGTACGGCTGCCACCAAGGGGATGATTGATGATATCCCTATTGAGGAGAAACAGCGCCGTTTTCATGAGCTGGACGTTGTTGCTTTTAAAGGAAAAATGGCTTAAATAAAGTAAAAATAGTGCTCTTACCCTTGGTGGGAGCTTGATTTTGGCGTATAATAAAAAGAGGTAGTCACGGGTGTGATTATTGTGGAAGATAAGTCCTTTTTAGGGCCAAGGAGGAAATCATGAAAGTTCGATGGTTACTCAGTTTGGTTATTGTGCCAGCGTTTGTGCGCGAAGCATGGAAAAAGCATCGTGAGCGCACGATGTGGGGGACAAGAATGGCCGCTGAGAGCTGGGAGCAGCTCCATGGTCATTGACCCCGAAAATGTGTTCAACCGTGGCCGCTGTGCAATCTTGCACGGCGGCCCGCTTCTTTTTTAGAGGAAAACTGGTATGATGTAAAGAGAGTAAACATGAAGCTTATGCCCAAAAAATTACTGACCCTGTGTTCCTGGAACGTCAACGGTATCCGGGCCGTCCATAAGAAGGGACTTTTTTTGCCGTTTATCGAACAGTATCAGCCGGATATCCTGTGTCTGCAGGAAACCAAGGCGATGCAGGGCCAGGCCGAGATTGATTTGCCAGAGTACGAAGAATATTGGAACTCGGCTGAGCGCAAGGGGTATTCCGGAACGGCCATTTTCACCAAGATGAAACCGCAGGCGGTATTTAATGATTTTCCGGCGCATATCGTCAAACGTTTTCATCTGGAAGCTGACGGGTACGGCGATCCCTGTAGCGAAGGCCGGGTGATTGCTGCCGAGTTCGCTGAGTTTTTCGTGGTGACCGTCTATACGCCCAATGCCAAGGAAGACCTGAGCCGAGTGGCGCTTCGTCAGAAACACTGGGACCCGGCTTTTTTGGCCTATTGCCAGGAACTGGAGAAAAAGAAACCAGTGATTTTTTGTGGCGATTTGAATGTCGCTCATACCGAAGACGATTTGGCTAATCCCAAGGCGAACGTCGGCAAGCACGGTTTTACTAATGAGGAACGGCAGGGCTTTCAGAACTTTATTGCGGCCGGCTTTGTTGATACCTTTCGTCTGTTTCAGCAGGGCAAAGGCTTTTATTCTTGGTGGTCGCACTTCGCTCATTCGCGCGCGCGCAACGTGGGCTGGCGTATTGATTATTTTTTGGTCAGTCAGGGTCTCAAGAAAAAAGTGCGGGCCGCTAAAATCTTGCCTGAAGTCTTGGGATCTGACCATTGTCCTGTGCTTTTGGTAATCGGATAAGCGAAGAGTATGAAGCAGTCTGCTGACAACCGCACCCCGCTGGCAGAGCGTCTGCGTCCTCAAAAACTAGAGGATTTTTTGGGGCAGGAAAAAATTTTTGGTGAGGGGGCTTTTTTGCGGGCGGCGCTGGTTGCTGACCAGGTGCCGTCGCTTATTTTGTGGGGACCACCTGGGAGCGGCAAGACTACACTCGCGCTGCTCATTGCGCAAGAAACCAAGGCGGACTTTTTTCAATTGTCAGCGGTGGGCAGTGGCGTCAAAGAGCTGCGCGGTATCTTTGAGCAGGCGGAAGCTAACAAAACGCAGGGGAAGAAATCGCTACTTTTTATTGATGAAATTCACCGGTGGAACAAGTCTCAGCAGGATAGTCTCTTGCCGCACGTCGAACGGGGGACGATTATTTTGATTGGGGCGACGACCGAGAATCCGAGCTTCGAGGTGAATAGTGCGTTGCTTTCGCGTGCTCGGGTGTTGGTATTGGAGCAACATACGAGCGAGACGCTGGTAGCCCTGATGACGCGCGCCTTGACGGAGAGTGAAACATATTTTGGAAAAAAAGTGGTGGCCGATGACGTGGCCCTCTCGTTTGTGGCGGCAGTCTCTGGGGGAGATGCTCGCGTGGCGCTTAATACTCTAGAGGCAGCGGCCCTCAAAAAAGAGCATATTGATGTTCCGACGGTAGAAGAAATCGTGAAGCGTTCTCATCTACTCTATGATAAGAACGGTGAAGAGCATTACAATATCATTTCAGCTTTGCATAAGTCGCTTCGTGGCAATGAGGCCAATGCGGCGCTTTACTACTTGGCCCGGATGCTCGAAGCCGGGGAAGATCCGCTGTACGTGGCTCGGCGCTTGGTGCGCTTTGCTTCGGAGGATGTCGGGTTGGCTAACTCTTTCGCTTTGCCCCAGGCAGTGGCTGCTTTTCAGGCTTGTCAGATGCTGGGGATGCCCGAGTGCGAGGTGCATCTGGCGCAGGCGGTGGTCTATCTGGCTCAGTCTAAGAAATCCAATGCTTTGTATATCGGCTATGGTAAGGCCAAAGAGGATGTGCAGCAGCATCCCAATGAGCCGGTGCCACTTCATTTGCGTAATGCTCCGACGAAGCTCATGAAAGAACTTCAGTATGGAAAGGGCTATAAATACACCCCTGACTTTAAGAGCGCCAAAGAGGCCAAGCAGGAGTATTTTCCTGAGCGTTTACGGGGGCGCAGGTATATTGATATAAAAGGGAAGGACGGCGGGGTTGACGAGGCATAGTTTTCATGTTACCATCCTCAAGCAGTCTCGACATGTGCGGGGCTATAGATGTGGACCCCTTCGTGGGAGTTCATGAAGTTTTCGAAAAGAGAAAAGAGGAAAAATTGAAAGATAGCAGTGAAGATTTTTGCCCCCATTCAGAGAAGGGTGTTATCGGAGAAGGTGTGCCTATTTCTTGCGATGAGGGGGAAGCACTTTTTGGTACGGCCAAGCAACACCATGACAATGGCCGTTTCGGATGCGCCATGGTCATCCTCAAGGTGATTGGTGGCAGATCACAAACTCTCCCGCATGGGTTCTATGAACTCAGACAGTCCATCCACGCACGCATCGGGAAATCCTGATGTCACAACTCTAAGGAGATAGAATGCCCCCGCGCGACAGTGTTCGTGACGGGGGCGCATATTTTATGTTAAAATTGACTCTTAATTCATTGTGGTGAAAAATATGTTGCCAAAAAAAGGAACCAAAGCCAAGGCTTTTTCCTTGCCTGATCAGAGCGGCAAGGTACATACTCTTCGAGATTACCAGGGACAGTGGGTGGTGCTGTATTTTTATCCCAAGGATGATACGCCGGGCTGTACGGTGGAGGCTTGCCAATTCCGGGACAACTTTCCTAAGTTTACTAAAACCAAAACGGTGGTGCTGGGCGTGAGTGCGGATGCCGTCAAGAAGCATGCTAAGTTTGCTGTGAAGTATGAGCTGCCTTTTACTCTGTTGGCCGATGAAGAAAAAAAAGTCGTGGAGCTGTACGGCGTGTGGGCCAAGAAGAAATTCATGGGGCGAGAGTATATGGGCATTCTGCGCACGTCGTTTCTGATTGACCCCACGGGAAATATTGCCAAGGTTTATGAAAACGTGAAGCCCGATGGTCACGCGGAAGAGATTCTGCGGGATGTAAAAGAATTAGGTGGAGAAAGAAAATGAAAGAGATTTTCACGTGAGCGTTTCCTCATACTTTCATTTTCTTTCTCCGGCTCCCAGCTGGGAGGATAAGGGTAAGAAAAGGGAAGTATGGGGAAACAGCGGAGAAACATTGAGATCTTTTCATTGTGAAATCTCTTTCTTTTTCTTCCCTCACTTTGTTTCTGAACAACAGTGACTCGTTTGACCGAGAAACAGTCAGGTACCGGCTCTCAAACATCGCTTCCTGACTGTTTCTTACGGCGCACTCATCACTTTCGTTACCATTCACTCCGCAGGAAAGAAAAACAAAGAGATTTTCACATGAGCGTTTCCTCATACTTTCATTTTCTTTCTCCGGCTCCCAGTAGGGAGGATAAGGGTAAGAAAAG
>JBBQYU010000002.1:0-41540 GCA_038208355.1 Candidatus Moraniibacteriota bacterium | reverse complement strand
GTACGGAGTTCATCAAGCAGCCCACCCAAACACCAGACACCAAACAAAAAAGCCGCTCCGGTAATTACCGTGCGGCTTCGAAATGCTTCTCGTGTCGGATCAAGTGATGGAGCCAAGTTTGGCCCACGTGACCAACCCGATGATGGTCCACAGAGCCACTGCTATGCCGACATTGATTGTTACATCCTTCTTGGTCAGCGGCCACCCTTGGACAATCCCCGGTTCAATAATCGCCACCGGGACAAAGATGACCAAAACCCAGAAGGTCTGCCACATTACCTCGGCAGTCATCGGCGAGCAGAGATAGCCACCGATAAGCATGAGGGTAGCGGTCATGTAGCCAAAGTGGATCAGCGCTGACCGCGGCAAGTCATGAAACCAGATCCGGGGGTCGCCCTCGCTCTTTTGCCGATTGGGATACATGAACCCCGGCTGCTTCTCACAGAGGAACCACCACGCGCGGTGACAGTACCATGTGATGACCAGCGCCACCGGAAAAAAAATGATCCAGAGCCACATCGGAATCTGGAACCGCGGGGCCCAGAGACCGAAGAGGTAGGGCAACAGGATGAGGTCTCCTACCACCACGCCACCGTGCCAGACAAAGGGCAGCTTTATCGGCGGACCACCACGTTGTCGTGGCCAAAATGTTTTTTCCGACCAAGAGGCCAAACCTTCCAACAGGACAACAAAAACCGCTGCCCCTGCCAACCATGGCGAGAATTCCATCGCGTTCTCCTTGTTGTCAAAGAAATTCCCCTAGCGCTGGGGAATAAAGCGGTTGCCATTTTACAACTTTTTATTGTAGCATATTTTATAGTTTTTGTCAATATAAAACAAGGCTCTCTCTTCAGTAGCCCTTCCGCTATAAATCTAACGCGTTTCTCTCACTACAAACTCCACCTCTCCTTCAACATCAGTATCAGTAAGTCCCCTTGGAGAAACCCTCACCGAAGCTTCTTCCAATTAAAGTTCCAAGGATCGGTTTTACGGTCAGGGGCGATATCAGCGTGACCGACGACATATTTGATTGGATACTTCCCCTTGAGATAGGCGATCAAATCATTGACGGCCGTGTACTGAGCCGCGGTATACTGTCCCGTCTTGGTATTGAGCATCTCGATGCCGATAGAAAAATCATTGACATTCTTGCGGCCATCCGGCATCTTACTCACCCCGGCATGGTAAGAAATATTCTGGTCTTCCACCAGACGAGAGACCGCTCCGTTCCGATCAATCATGTAGTGTGGAGCCACTTGATAGTCTCGCCACTGAGCGATCACCCCGGCCACCGAATACGGGTCCGCTCCCGAGGCGTCGTAGGACGAATGGAGCACGATGGTATCGATAGTGCGGTGCTGAGCCGAAGAAAAACCAAAACCAACCAGACGATTGGTAATCTTGAGGCTACTTTTTTCCGCCGTCACGGCCGGTTCCGCGGCCGGAGTGGTTGCTGGAGTTTCAGCCGGTTTTGTGACCGGGGCTGGCTCACTAGCAGCCGCCATTGTCTCAGCTACCTTTTGTTCTACCAGCACCTTGGCGTTAAGCGCCTGCTCCTTGGCATTTTCATACTGAGCCAAGCCCGAGACCAAGGGAGTCTGCGGGGTATCATTGACCGCGGTGATGCCTTCCCCTGAGGAACCAAAAAAGAAATACCCTCCCCCGAGGAGTACAATACCCAATGTTACTAAAAGTCCGATATATCCCATAAGAGTAAGTAGTATATACAGTATAGCAAACAAAATCCCACCACGGGGAGTGGTGGGAAAAGAAGTGTCTTCGATGAGTTGTCCCTACTTCTTGCCTTTCTTGGCAGCTGACTTCTTCTTGTGAGTCATGAAAGCGGTCAACACCGATCCCAAAGCCGCTCCTACGCCGGCAGCAATCATGGCCGCCTTCTCCGGGTTTTTCTTCACATAGCCCTCTACCTTGCTAATGGTGCCATCAATCTGCTTCTTCACCTTGGCAATTTCTTTTTCTGCTTTGGCCCGACTCTTGTCAATCTCGGCAGCGATTTTTCCCTGCAATTCTGTTTTGTTCATATGATTATTGTTACAACGGATAAATGAAAGAAGCTGACTATTCTAGCGACGATGAGTTCTTTCCGGCAAGCTAAACACATGGATGACGAGAGAGAGCAAGAGCATAAAGAGGCCCACAGTAATGCCGCCCATACCGGGAATGCGAAATACCGCGCTTAGGAGCTCTGACGCTCCCGAAAAGAAAAAAATGAAACCGGCCAAAGTGAAGAAAAAAACAAACGCCCGCAAGGCCAAACGAGTCATAAACACATGCGCTGCTTCGTGTACACTCCCCAAGGCTCCGTCGACAAACGTCTGCACGCTGCCGAAAATGTTCTCCAAGAGAAACATCATCCAATTATTGCCCATTGTCGATTTTTTAGTACTGCTTGTTTTTGATTCTTCCATATGTGTTTGTTTATTTATTTACCCACATTGTAACACGTTTCTCGATATTTCCCAAGTCATTTTTTCTTTTTTCGTGTATGATACTGATAGTGATGCGCTCTATACTATGATATGAAGAAAATATTTCTTTTCTTTTTTATTATCCTTCTCACTTACGTCCTCGCCGTTCCTCTCCGCAGCGCTCTTGGAGCGTCTCCGGAAATTTTTTTAAGCGAGGTACTCGTCGGCACAGAAAAGGCCAGCGACAGTAATGAGTTCATCGAACTGATCAATCTTAGTGCCGCCCCAGTCGACCTCTCGCATTTCCGTTTGAGATACCGTAACAGCAAAGGCGTCGAAAACTCCCTCGCCGTTATAAAATCAAACAGCTGTATACCAGCGCAGGGGTATTTTTTGTGGGCCAACAGCAAAGGGACCTTTGCTTCCTTGGCCAATATCACTACGGCCACGACCCTGACCGATAACTATACAGTCCTCCTGTATGCTCCCGAAGAAACAGGTGGCACACTCCTAGATTCTGTAGCCTGGGGCGCTGAGACAATCTATCTTGCCCCGGTCACCCAGAGCCTCACCCGCACTCCCGCCGACCTCAGCTGGCTTTCGCTCACGGAACCCACTCCTACTGGCAGCACGCTCGATGTCTGTCCGGCCCCAGAGCCACCCTCAGATACCACTCTCCCTCCCCAAACCTACACCATCCGTATCAATGAAGTCTTCCCTAACCCCGCGGCCAAAAATGACGCCGGGGAGTTTATCGAACTCGTCAACTTCAGTGATATCGACCAAGATATTTCCGGCTGGACTATCAGAGACGCCACCAAAACCGGTCGCTATGTCTTCCCCACTGGAACCACTATCACACAACACGCTCTGCTGGTGGTGACCGACCAAGACTTTAAGCTCTCTCTCAATAATACCAACGAGACGATTACTCTCTTCGATGCTATAGGGGCGATGGTCGCTACCATGAGCTACGAAAAAACTAAAGAAGATGTCTCGCTCAACTACACGACAAGCGGTTGGCGTGGCGGCACACCGACTCCGGGACAGATAAATCATCTCAACAACCTCCCGAAAATTAAGGAACGTGTGCCCAAAGAAGGCTATCGGGACATACCGGTCGCTTTTAGCGCGAGTGGAAAAGACGCCGACAAACAAAAACTCAAATACACCTGGGACTTCGGTGATGGCCACAAAAGCTACCAGGCAGAACCCTCTCATGCGTACGCAAAAAACGGTACCTATACTCTCAGGCTGACGACGACTGACGGCGTCGAAGACGTGGTAGAAACATTCACTCTAAAAATCCGTTCCTACCAACCGCCAGAAGTCCGTATCACGGCCCTCCTCCCCAACCCAGCGGGTAGCGACCTGGACCAGGAATGGATATCTATAGTCAATCGGGAGAAAAAAGAGGTCAATCTCAAAGACTGGAGCATTGCCACCGGCTGGAAAAACCTCGTCAATCATCCTATTCGAGAAGATTTCATCATCGCTCCCAAACAAGAGACTCATCTCACACGAACCAGTGCTTTTTTCACCCTCCCCAACCAAAAAGGTAAAATAGAATTGCGAGCGCCCAACGGAAAAACCATCCAAACCATACGCTACCAGCTTGATGCTCCGGCCGCCGACGGTGTTGTGTATCAGAAAATAAAAGGCCAGGCCTGGGCCTGGCAGAAGGAGCCAACAAAACCCGCGCCTTCGAACATCATTCCTACAGCATCTCCGCCTGACCAAACCCTTCTTCCTAAGCCTGAAGAATCCCCCCCACCAGAAACAAATACTTCCGAAAATATACCTGCCGACCCGCTGGTTTTGGGAGCCCAAACCACGACAGAAAAACCAACACATCCTGAATTCTTAGCGCTCCTCAATTATGGTACCCAAGTCAATCTTCCCGCGAACATTCATCTCTCCTTTACCAACCCCGAAACAGACACAATGATAACCATTCAACACGAACACTATGCCATAGTCTTCGCCAAAAAAATACTGGCCAAAATAAATACTTCTCTCAACGAGTGGCAGAATAAAACAGAAAAATAAAAAATTCCCTAGAAGGGAGTCTCTGATGCTTTCAGAGCGAGATACGGGAATCGAACCCGTGCCCTAACCTTGGGAAGGTCATGTACTACCATTATACTAATCTCGCCTACTTTTCCACTCTTCTTTTCCGAACGAAGCCATTGTAGCGCACATTCCCACACTTTTCAAACCACGCTCTTCCTGCTATATTGGAGAAGCTTTAATTTCCTTGTCTCTACACATGAATACCTTCTTTACTAAGGGTCGTATCATCGTCCTCGTTGTTGCTTTTTTGCTTATTTTAGGCGGACTTTCCACCTTCCTCTACGCCAAATCACACAAAACTGAATTTGCAGCCGGGTCGTTCAATTTTTTCCAAAAAGTCTCTCAGCTCCTGCCCATCGCGCCCGACACCAAACAGGAAATCGAGGTGGCCAATAGTCTTGTCCAAACCCTAGCCGCCCATGATGATCGGGTGCGCGTTTTTTTGATTCTCCTCCAAAATAATTATGAACTGCGTCCAGGCGGCGGATTTTTGGGTCAATATGCTGTCATCAAAGTCAAGAACGCTGAAATCATCTCGGCGGTAGTAGAAGATACCAACCTGCTCGATCAGCGCATCAAGAACGCCGGCATTGCCATCACCCCGCCCTGGCCCCTGACCCGCTACTCTCAAATCAAACGTTGGATGATGCGCGATTCTAATTTTTCTCCGGACTTCCCCTATAACGCCCAAAAGGCCGAGTACTTCTACCGTTTAGGTGGCGGGCGTGAGAAATTCGATGCGGTCATCGCCGTCAATGCCGATGTATTCAACCACGCCCTCGATCTGACCGGGGCCATCACCGTCCCGGGCTTCGGCACCTTTGAGAGCAGTGACGGTGCGCTCAAATTAGAAGAGGCAGTAGAAAAAAATTACCTCGGTGATAATGTACCGGCCGAACTCAAAGAAAATCGCAAGAATGTCATGAAGCGCATCGCCGGCGAAATGATCAACCGCCTCAACCACGTTGAACAAATTCCTAAAATCGCCGAGTTTGCCCAGGCTGAGCTGCGCAACAAAGACATCATGATTTATTTCCATGATGAACCGCTACAATCTCTCATCACCAGTGTCCACTGGGACGGCGGCGTGGTCACTGACTGGACCGGCGATTACCTCATGGTCGTCGATGCTAACTTAGGCGCTCTAAAAAGCGACTACTTCGTCAAACGCACCTTAAACTACACCGTGGACTTCACCGGAGAAAAGCCCAAAGCCAACGTTTCCTACAGTTACAATCACACGGCCACTCACGGCGACTGGCGCACCAGTGACTACCACACCTATACCCGTATCCTTGCCCCCTCAGGGTCGACGTATATCGATCAGTCCCGCCGGCATACGGGAGGAGTACTCACCTCCGCATCGACCGATATGAACAAAACGGTCTTCGGCTACAAAGTCGATGCTATCATGGGGCGCACTCTGGAAACCGGTATCGAATACGAATTGCCCGACACCATCACTCCCACTGATTACCGTCTCCTTATCCAAAAACAGTCCGGCACCGGTACTATCCCTGTCACCGTCACCATCAAAACGAAAGACAAGGAATACACCCAGTCTTTTGAACTCAAAAAAGATCTCAATCTTTCCTTCCAAGAAGTCGAAGAGAAGAAATAAAAAAAACGCACCCCTCGCAGCTATTGCCGCTTGGGGTGTAAAGGCGCGGTTACCCGCACCAGGAGGATCAATGATCGTCTCTATGGTAACACATATTTTAAGAAAGTCAAGGGTGATTTGCACAATAAACCTAAAAAGCGCTATTATAAAGCCATAACTATTCGCGTTTGAAAGCTATGTCCGAGAACCAAACAGAAAATCAAGAAGCATCCGAAGCCTTGGCCAGCAATGACCACCGACGTCTGGGAAAAGAGCTGGAACTTTTTACTTTTTCTGACCTGGTAGGTTCCGGGTTGCCACTCTGGCTTCCCAAAGGAGCGACCCTGCGACGGGTCTTGGAGCGCTTTATCGTCGACACCGAAATTGCCTGGGGCTACAGCCATGTCTATACTCCCGACATCGCCAAACTCGACCTCTACAAGACGTCGGGCCACTATCCCTACTACAAAGACTCCATGTACGCGCCCATCGTTATCGACGAGCACGAATACATGCTCCGTCCCATGACCTGTCCGCACCATTTCCAGCTCTATGCCGATCGCCCACGCAGCTACCGCGAGCTACCCCTGCGCATCGCTGAACTGGCCAAGCTCTACCGCTATGAAGGCTCCGGCGAACTCTCTGGTCTCATCCGCGTGCGCAGTTTCTGTCTGGCCGATGCCCATATCATTTGCAAAGATAAAGGCCAAGCGGCTGAAGAAGTCGGTAAGGCACTCGATCTCATCGAATATATCTCCTCCGTTTTCGGGCTCAAGCTCGGAGCAGACTACTCATACCGCCTCTCTCTCGGTGACAGAACCGATGACAAGAAATACTACAAAAATGATGTGGCCTGGGACGAAGGCGAGGCCATGCTGCGCTCCGTCTTAAAAGAACGCAAGAGTGAATTCGTCGAGGCCTCAGATGAAGCCGCTTTTTACGGACCAAAAATCGACATCCAGATGAAGGATGCTCGCGGTAAAGAAAACACCGCCTTCACCGTGCAATATGATTTTTGTATGCCTGACCGTTTCAACCTGACCTACATCGACGCTGACGGCCAAGAGAAACGCCCTGTGGTCATTCATCGTTCTTCCATCGGCGCTATCGAGCGAGTCATTGCCTTTTTGATAGAACACTACGCTGGAGCCTTCCCGGTTTGGCTGGCCCCGGTACAGGTGACCGTGCTCCCTATTGGAGAAGCCCATCGAATTTTTTCCGAAAGTGTGACCACAAAACTTCGTACCGCAGGAATCAGGGTGGAACTTGATCAAAGCGATGAATCGCTTGGCAAACGTATCCGCAAGGCCAAAATGGAAAAAATCCCCTATCTCATCGTCATCGGTGACAAGGAAGTCGCGGCCGAAAGTGTCACCCTGGAACACCGGACTGACGGCTCGCTCGGCCTACAGACCATCGGTGATGCTCTCGCTCTCATCCAGGAAGCCATCACTGCCAAAAAATAGCTTGCTTCGCTCAAAGAAAACACCCCCGAGCCAGTCGAGGGGTGTTTTTTTGATCACATATTTTTACCGCACCGACAATACCCGACGCCCGTGCCTTTCTAATCCTCCCTGATCAAGTGTTTGGAGATGACGATAGTACAGACGCTTGACCGCCTCGGTGGCGAAGAAATACCCAATCACCAAAGCCGCAATAAACAGGAGTAATTCCGAATTTGGTGAAATGAAATGCAGGGCCTGAGCGGCGGCCGGGATAAACGGCAAAGCTACTGCCGCCACAAGGGCCAAGAAGGAAAGAGTGATAAGCGGCAACGAAGCCCGGCGCGCCCGGAAAAAAACAAAGGTGGTCCGCAGAGAAAAAATGAGGATTATTTCTGTGATGACGCTCAACACAAACCAGGCTGTCTGAAGCGTTTCCGCCGAGACTCGATAGAGAGCTCCAAAGAGCATGAAGTCAAAGAAAGAACTGACCACTCCAAGTAAAGTCGCCATCAAAACGACCTCATGCACCTGATAGTTCTTGGGCTTTTCCAACTCTCCCGGATCAACGTTATCCGTAGCAATAGCAATCATAGGGAAGTCCGAAAGAAGGTTGAGCAGCAGTATCTGAATCGGTATCAACGGCACGAAGGGAAGAAAGAGTGAAGCCAGCGCCACCGAATAGAAATTACCAAAATTAGAAGTGAGGGTAATCTTGAGATACTTCATGATATTGGCAAAAATAATGCGCCCCTCCTTGATACCATCCACCACCGATCCCAGGCTGCGATGCAGGAGCACTACATCCGCCGCTTCCCGAGCGATATCGGAGGCGCTCTCCACTACGATGGCCACATCAGCCAAGCGGAGAGCCGGAGCGTCATTGATACCCTCCCCCAAAAAGCCGACCTCCCGACTCTCCTGAAGCGTCTTGATGATTTCATATTTCTGCTGCGGCGATATGCGCGCAAACACAGACCCAGTGAGCAAGGCCGCTCGACGTTCCGTATCATTCATAGCTTCCAACTGCTTCCCAGTCAAAACATCTTCGGGATTTTTTAGAAGACCCACAGCATACCCGACTGCTCCCGCGACCTCCGGACTATCCCCGGTAATAATTTTTACTTCCACGTGCAATTTCTTAGCCTGAATGATGGTCTCGTGAGCAGTCTTTTTGAGTGTATCAGCAAAAGCGATAAGGCCGATAAACTCTAGATGCTGCTCCTCATAAATTGAATACGTATTGCCACGAGGAAAGGACTTGCGTGCCACCGCTAATACTCGCTCGCCCCGCCGCCCCGACTCAGCAACAAAGTTCATCAACTGGGTAGCGGTGTAAGCATCCACATTTTTCGAGATACGCAAAACTTCTTCCGGAGCCCCCCGCACGATTACCTCTCGTTCTTGTCCGTTCTCGAACAGCACACTATTACGCCGCCGTTCCGGATCAAAAGGAATATTATCCAAACGTTTCCCCCGTTTCATCTTTTCGTGTTCTGAAACCGAAAGGGCTTGCCAGAGAGCCAGATCAAAGGCATCATGGAGTTTCCCCCGATCCGTTGGTTCCTCCAGACAACTGGCGAAAGCCAGCCTGAGACAGGCGCGCTCATCAGCGGCCCGCACCTGAGTGACCGCTAACAGATTTTCTGTCAGCGTCCCGGTTTTATCACAACAGAGCACCTCGATACTGCCCAGGTCCTCAATAGCAGAGAGTCGCTTCACAATCACTTTCTTCTGAGCCAAACGAATCGACCCTCGCGAAAGGGCAACTGTAATAATGACCGGCAGGGCTTCCGGCACCACGGATACCGCCAGCGCCAAGGAAAAAATGAGCAGCTCAATCCAATTAGCATCCCCGCCCCGCAGAAGAATGTTGGCAAAAAAGATGATGGTGAGCGTAAAAAGAACCAGCTTGACGATGAAACGGCTAAACTGTGTAATCCCTCTCTCAAAAACTGTTTCTCTTTCAATCTCCTCACCTTCAGCCAGGGCGGCAATGTCACCAAAAGCAGTGTCTTTACCGATAGCAAAAACAATTCCCTCTCCCCGACCGCCAGTTACTACGGTGCCGGCAAAGCCGATATTTTTCGCCTCATGCATTTCTGCCGGCGGCACCCGCAAACAATCGGCTTTCTTCCCAACCGGCAACGACTCTCCGGTCATGATACTTTCATCAAGCTCCAGCCCATTCACTTCCAAAAAACGCATATCCGCCGGCACACGATCCCCCGCTTCCAAAAGAACGCAATCGCCCACTACTACCTCCGTACTTTCCACCTTGATAACCTTACCACCTCGACGAACCCGAGCATGGACTACCAGATACCGCTTCAGCAAGCGCACCGCTTTTTCTGAGTGATATTCCTGATAGGTCTCAAGACTGATATTAATCAGAATAAAAATGATGATGAATGACCCATCCAGCCGTTCCCCGAGAAAGAAAGAAAGACCGGCCGCCGCCAGAAGAATATAAAAAAATGAAGTATTGACACGCCGCCTGATAATGCCCCACAAAGGAAAGACTCGTTCTTTGATTTGGCTGGCCGCACTATATTCTAACCGTTTTTTAGCCTCAGAAAATGACAAACCAGCCTCGGAGCCCCACAGGTTAGCGATGATGTTTTCTCCGTCCTCAGAAGCAAAATCTTTCCACAACATATCCTGACTTTTTTTATGTTTCTTTTTCCGATATACTCACCGTTGCTCTGCGCTCTTACGAGCAACAGCCAAAAGAGTTTCGAAACTATCTGCTTCATGTACCCTGTTTTTTCTGACAAAACCGCATTTCACACACACGTGCGTCAATTTCCCCAGCGCCGTTCCTTTTTCCAATGCCGTTGGTTTCATCAGTCCGCCACAGGGCTCCAAACGATCTCCCGGAAACACATCCACATGCTTGCTGTAGAGACAGCTCGGACAATGATTGGTGTACCCGTTACCAACGACAAAAAAACCACACTGCTCACAGCAAAAGTCTTCCTCTCGTTTCTGAAAAATCTTTCCACTTTGCATGATTTGAACAAGGTAACGTTCTTCTCTCACAGTATACCAGTTTTTTTGCAAGCATGCTCGACAAAAAGCCTACTTACCTAGCCCTAAGATGCTATTGATACTCTCTTCATCTTGGCAGGAATACTTTTTGCTGGCCGAATAAAAACGCTTCTTCGGTCCACTGCACCCGTCATTGTCACGATACAGGGTGGCCAACATTGGCATGAGAAAACCAACATCCCGCGAAGTGAAGTAGGCATGCAAACGCGTTAGGGTGGCTCGGCGAGTGCGCTCCCCCATGCGGGTAAAGACGCTCATATCATCGCCCAACTTACCACTCCAGTCGAAATGAACAAACACATTTTTGGCTCTGTCCTTAAACTCTGGGTGCCACAGAAGTGCCCAACACCAATCTCCCGGCTTTTGCCACCAGCGGGAAAAACAGGGGCCATCTTCGATGCTCCCATCACTACCAAGCCCCACGCCTCCCTCAATAAAGTCAAACAACTGCAGATAAGCGGCATCCGCGATATCATTTGTCTGGGCCCCAATTACAATCTTGAGCCCCAAATACTCAGCGTGTTCCCGCATCCCCCGGATAACTTCCGGCATGAAGGTCTTGTCCATGTCTGTATTATCCTGATAAAATACCTCGCCGAACAAAAAACTCTGGATACCGATATTCATCGCTTCATCCGTAATGAACTTGATGTACTTGCGGTACTCTTCCCGGTCGAGCGAAGGTTTGCAAGTATGCTCACCCCAATAGTTTTTACTGCCGTTACGACACATCCGGTCAAAATCGAAATCCCGTTGCTCATCAGGATAAAAAAAGTTCGCTTTGGTATCAATAGCCTCGGCTAAAAACATACCATAGACCGTGTTAGGCTTGGTCACCTTTGACTGAATCTTGCGAGCCAGCTTGAAATCCGGTGGCTTGAGCCACGTCTCGAGTGCCCGGTGCAGGTAGTAGCACTCCGACCGATTGATCATGGCAATGGAACTATTGATATCGCCTCCATACCCCGAGAGAAAGCCGTCAGCCACACAGCCTTTGGTTTTCATTTTTTCCATCACGGGCGGCGCAGGTGGCGGCAACACCGGATATTCCTTCTCTCCTTCCCCAGAAGGAGTACTGTCACCTTCATCATCCAAAACAGGCTGTTCATCTACCCAATCCGCAAGCGATGAAGAAGGAGCAACTTCTTCGGGTGGTGAGGGAACACTCCGGTTAACCCTTTTTTCAAAAAAGTACCAAGAACCCAGGCTCATCACCAGAATAATGAGGCCAGAAAGGGCGAGAAACACTTTGGTCGGAAACGCCTTGCGACGCTCCGGAATGAAAAGAGGAATCATAATGGTCCCTCTATTATACACGTTTTAGAAAAGTATGACTTTCAGGCGAGTCTCTAGAGGGAAACGGCCTGGGGAAAGGAATTTCTCCAATAACCATTTTACGCAGCATCTTCAATAATTTGTCCGTCTTTCAGCCAAATGACACGGTCCACATATTTTTTATCTTCAGGTTCGTGTGTGACTACAAGAATAGTTTGTTTCAGTTCTTTATTAAGTTTCTGAAAAAGTTTAAAAACAATTTCCGATGAAACGGTATCAAGATTAGCGGTAGGCTCATCGGCAAATAGTACTTTTGGATTATTTATCAAAGCTCTCGCAATCGCAACTCGCTGTTGCTCGCCTCCCGACATCTCGCTTGGATAATGATTTATTCGATCCCCCAAGCCAACTATATCCAAAAAATATGCTGTGCGTTCCTTCGCTTTATAATCTCCCAGAGCCATAGCTGGAAAATAAACATTTTCAAATGCCGTAAACTCAGCAATGAGCGCATACTCTTGAAAGACATATCCAAGATGCTGAAGTCTAAATTTGGTTCTTTCCGCATCCGATAAGGCCAAAACGTCCAGCTCATTAATAACAACACTTCCGGTTGTCGGCATATCGAGTAGACCGAGCTGGTGTAGAAGCGTCGATTTTCCTGAGCCACTTCTGCCCATCAGGGCTACAAATTCCCCTTCGGCAATTTCAAGCGAAACACCCTTGAGTGCCAGCGTCGGAACTTTCCCAGGATATGTTTTTACAAGATTTTTTACTTTGATCATAAAATTGCTCTTAACCCCAAATTGATTTGAGAATATCTTCTCGCGCGACTATTTTAGCAGGAATAAAGCCCGCTAAAATGCCTGAAACTATAAGGCTGCCAATATTGATAAAAATCCCTACCGAAGTATAAACGAGACTCGCATTGCCAAATGGCATAGGAATCGGCCGTACTGCAAGAAACGGGATAACTATCCAAAAGATTATCATCAATCCAAAAATGACGCCCCAGATAGCATAGAAAAGCGATTGAATAATATATGACACCTCTATAATATTTTCTTTTATCCCAATGGCTTTCAAAATACCAATCTGTCGGCGCTTACTAACAGCATTTACATAAATCATCACAAAGATTGTTATGGCCGCTACGATGATACTGATCACACTCACGATAAACGCAATAATATCAAAGGCGGCGACAAGTATACCGACCGTAGACAATCGAGCAGTGTATTTTTCAACTTTAAGTTCGGGGAATATTGCCTCAATCCGCTGGACATATTCATCCAGAGTGCTTCTGTCCAAATCAACTCTCACCATAATTTCAGAGGCATTATTGTATGTCGAAAGTACTGCCTCTGCCTCCTTAGCAGAAATAAAAGCGGTCCCGCCAATCCCCCCCATAGTAATTTTAAATATACCTTTAACCGTATATGTTCGTGCTATGCCATTCGCATAATTTACTTGCACCTTATCACCAACTTCGGCACCACCAAGATCCGAAGTTTGCTTCGTGCCAAACCCCCCTGAAAGATTTGCCCCCAAGACTATTTCATCCTCATTCAATGTGTCTGGAAACTCTCCAGAGACCATGTTTTTATTCACCATCAAAACAACCTTTTCTTCTGATTGTGTCACGCCGATTATTGGTGCCGAAACGGATTTGAATTTTCCATTATTTCCTCGGTCATACGAGAGAGAACCACCTAATTGATAGTGGCTAGAAGTTGCAACAACTCCGGGAATTGTTTGTATTTGCGCACGTACACTTCTTTGTTCGGAAATAAAATCCTTACGCGTCGGTTCTTCCTGTGGCATCACAATAATATGGGCCGTTGAAGTGTCAATCATGGAACGCATAATACCATCCGAAAAACCAGAAAGAAACCCGGAAACAAACATCAAATTAAAAAATGATAGCGACAAAATAAAAATAATAAGCGCCACCGTGGATTTATGTCCCTTAACAATGGTCTTATAAGCGATAAAGAACGCCGTTTTTATATCAGTCGCGTTCATATTTATTTTTTGTTACCAAGAACTATCTCCTCACCCTGTGAAAGCCCGGAGATAATTTCAATCATGCCAGCATCATTTTTTAGGCCAGTTATTACCTCCTTTTCCGTTACCACTCCTTCTTTTAAAACTTGAACAATTTTTTTACCGTCTTTTTTTTGTATTGCGCTCACCGGCACAAAAAGAGTGTTTTCAGAAACAGCTGTTTTAATCCAGACATTAGCGGTCATACTAGACTTGATTCTTTCATCATCCTCTTCAAAAACTACTGTTGTTTTATAATAGATAGCCCCGCCTTTTACTGTTCCAGCTGAATCAATGTCTGTCACTTTTCCTGCCCATTCGGTCGCATCATCAAATGCATCAAGCTTTATTTTTACCGTCTGTCCAACTTTTACATTCGCAATTGTCGTTTCCGGAATATCTACATCAATTTGCAGGCTACCGGTTGAAGCGACCAACGCAATGACTGTTTCCGGTTTTGCAATTTCACCCACCTCACTATTGCTGGCAAGAACAAACCCGTCAATAGGCGCCACAAGAACCGTTTCATTTATTTTCGTCATTTGCACTTCAATGTCAGCCAGTGCTTGCTCGACTATGGCTTCTTGAGCCTTGACATCATATTTGTCATCATGGTTTGGCACCTTATTTTCTTCCAGTGATCTTAATTTATATTTTTGAGTTTTGAGCACTGCCTGCGCTTGCTTCAATTGACTACGAAGCAAACTAGAATCCTGTTTGGCTAAAATTTCTCCCGCCACAACTTTTTTCCCCACTTCAGTATTTAACAAAATAATTTTTCCGCTATTTTTAAATTGTAAATTCACCATGGTTGGCGACACTACTTTGCCGGTAGCCGATACCTCCTGAATAAGATTGCCCCTTTGAACCACGCTTGTTTCATACGGCGATTGATTAGTATTGCGAACAGAGCGCCAACCGATTATCCCGCCGATTAAAACAATAATTACTACAATGATTGAAATTCCTTTTTTACTCATATGCTTATAGTCAATTTATTTATCTAGCAAATTCGAGCGAAATGAACGTACTCTTTCATCTCCGAACGAGCTTTGTTTGATTTAAATTTCATCTTTAAAATGTTTATTATAGAAAATAACCATATTATTTATCATCTTTTTTCTTTGAATAACCGTTTTAAGCCAAGCATTAAGATATTCCTTTCCCTTTGGAGTTACACTATAAATTCGCTGAGCGGGCCCATGTTCATTTTCTTTCCAAGCGGATTTTAATAACTCTTCTTTTTCCATCCTTCGCAAAAGCGTATATGCCGTACCGGATTTAATTATACTCTGATTATCTGTAATTTTTTCAGTGTTTTTAATAATCTCATATCCATAGGATGGTTTTTCGAAAATAACCCTCAAAAGCAAAAATTGCATCCATCTTATTTCGGGATGACCACACTCTGTTTCGGAAATCTTTTTTCTTCCCATATATAACAATGTTACATAATAAACCAGTATGTGTCAAGTCTTCATTATTCCATTATATTCAACTTGTGTTTGGGTGAGATACCTGGTTTTACCAATCTTACCGTCAAGAGAGGTTCCCCCGACCATCCCCTCCCGTTCTATTCCCGTCTCCCAAAACAAAAACCGGGCTGGTGCCCGGCTTGTCTTGTATGAGCGAGAGACGGGAATCGAACCCGCGTATACAGCTTGGAAGGCTGTCATACTACCATTGTATTACTCTCGCTACTTGCTACTTTTCGCCTGAGTGAGCCCAGCAAAAGGATCACATACCTGACGCTCTTGAGGTACACCCATTTCTGATAACATCTTTTCCATAGCCTCGATAAATCCCGGGGCACCGACCAGATAATACCAGGCCTCTCCCGTCCCGACTAGATACTTGGCAAGCATACTCTCGCAGATATACCCGCGCTCTTCATTTTTACACGAACAAGCGGCAGTTTCTTGCGATAACGTATTTACATAGGTCAGATTTTTGAGAGTGCTTTTTTCCAAGTCCTCATGAAAAGCCGCATCTTTGTGAAAACGATTGGAATAAAAAACAAAAAGTTTCCGCTCACTTCCCTCATGCTCCGCCTGCTTCAAAATACTCCGTACCGGTGTAATGCCGATGCCGCCCACCAAAAAAACAATGGGTAAAGCATCCTGAGCGTGAGCAAGAGTGAAATGCCCAATAGCCTTGGTCACAGCGACCGTGGCGCCCGGTTCCAGAGCAAACATAGTCTGCTTGAACCCGCTCTGGCTCTGGCGCATAGCAAAAATCAACGTCTCTTCAAAAGGAGCCGAGGCGATAGACAGCGAGCGCACGCCGTGGCGATCATCCGGGACGACTGTTTGCGGCAACAGCATGGCCACATACTGTCCTGCCTCAAAGGTAAAATCAGCCGGTTTGTCGAAAACGAACATTTCCGTACCATCGGCAACGCTTTTATGTTCCTGAAGGGTCAAGGTGAAGTTGGCCATAACACTCTCTTTGGGAGAATAAAAAAACAGGGATTACCCTATTACTCCTCTACTATAAGCGTTTTTCCCGCTTTTGTCAAAGGTATTTCCCCTCTTGGAAAAAGTAAAATATCTTCTAAAATGCTGTCAACACAACCAAAAAAATTTCTCGCTTAGTCTATACCGAGCACTTCACACAACGACAGCCCAGGGACTGAATAAAGCCTTCAAAATAATCTTTACCGTAATGATACGAAAGCTCTTCTCCCTCTTTGATAGCCTTCTTGGCCACGATAAAAATTTTTCCACGTCGATTGATAGCTTCGCAGTTGGGACGACAAGAGTGATTGATGTACCGAGCCGTGTTGTAGCGAGGACTACCATCGATATCGATGCGTGGACTGACACTGAAAATATAACGATTGTCGCGCTGGTCACCATCACTCACCACGATACGTTCCCCCACATATTCGATAATCGTCACTCCCTTGCGGATGGGCGCCACGGCAAAAAGCCCGAGACCGGCCCGAGAACGTTTGATTTGAATGTGAGACAATTTTTTATCAGGCATATTTTTTCGGTCTTAGCGGGCATAGAAAAAAGAGAAAAGAGAAATTGCCCATAACGGACAATTGTTCCTGCCAAGCACTCTAGCAAGCGCCTGATAAAAAATCAAGCAGCGTCTTATTTGCTCCCCGATGGAGCAATAGAAATCGTATCAGCCGACAGCGTCCCGTCAGTGCTGCTCTTGCCATTCACCACCACCTGCTGACCGACAGCCAAATCAGAAAGCGTCCCGGCCTCCGCCTTGCGGACGCTCATAGTTGGAGAAAAATAAACAATGGTTGATCCGCCATCGGCCGTCTTGACCGTCAAGCTCTTGTCATCGCTTGAGAGAACTTCTCCCATCACAAAACCTCCACCATTGGCGCCCCCTCGCAGCATACCCTGCTGACCAGACTGATTAGCTACGCCGCTCCCTCCCCGGCTGCCAGCTGCAAAGCTGCGCGCATTAGCTGGTGCTTTGGCCGCCACACTTTTTTCATACTGCATCCCGCCGACAGCACCTAAAGCCAAGGCTGCCACTACCATCAATACTACATAGTGCGTTTTCATAAATTTTTTCTTACTTTATTTAAACTTTTTTTATAATACACCGACTATTCGTACCGCAGTGCTTCCATCGGGCTGAAGCGTGCCGCTCGTTGGGCCGGATAGAATCCGAAGATAATCCCCACTCCCGCGGACACCCCAAAGGCCAGGAGTACCGAAGAAAGAGACACCGTCGTGGCCAGACCAGCCAATTGAGTGACCAAAAGTGATGCCCCCCAACCAAGTGCTACCCCGACAATGCCCCCAAAAAAAGTCAACACTACCGCTTCTGAGAGGAACTGCCACAAAATGTAGCTCCTCCGAATACCCACCGCTTTGCGTAGTCCGATTTCTCGGGTCCGCTCGGTCACGGTGGTAAGCATCATATTCATGATACCAATGCCACCAACCAAAAGCGATATCCCCGCTATCGAAGCCAGAAGAATGGTAAAGGTGCCAGTAATACTCGAGGCTGTGGCGATGATATCCGCCTGATTCATCAACGAAAAATCAGCTGCTTGCGGATCAGCCAGATTATGCTGCTTCAAAAGCACACTCGTTATCTGTTCTTGAACGGCAGGGATAACCGCAGCATCACTGGCAGCCACACTAATAGTGGTCACAAAGATATCGCCCGACAAAAAGTGTTGAGCGCTCGTAAGCGGCACATAAATAGAATCGTCCGGGTTAGTGAAGCCGCTCCCTCCTTTGGCCGCAGTCACCCCGATGACTTCAAAATCAACATTTTTAATCCGGATAGTCTTGCCAATAGGATTCACATCTACCCCGAAGAGGTCGTCACGAGCCGATGGTCCGAGAACGGCTACCTTGCTCGATGTTTTCACTTGTTGATCAGTAATAAACGTTCCAGAACCGATGGCGATATTCCGCACCGTCAGGTAATCCGGCACCGTACCCACTATCTGCGTGTTGGTATTGGTGCCTTTGGCCGTCACCTGATACCGCTGGGAGACTTCAGGAGCCACCTCATTGATATTCTGCAGTTCGGTTTGGAGGGCATTTGCGTCATTTATGGTCAGTGTCTGGGCGCTCCCGCGCCCCCCACTCAGTCCCCCGCTGCTTTGTGCGCCAGGGGAAACGACAATCAGGTTCGAGCCAATAGACTGAATGCTAGCGGCGATGGAGTTTTGTGCCCCCTGACCGATAGAAACCATGGTGATGACCGAGGCGATACCAATGACAATCCCTAAAATAGTCAAACTGGATCTCACCAGATTAGATGAAAGCGAATGAAACGTCTCTTCGAGAATATCGATAAAAATCATAGAGTGAGTCTTAGTGGGTATACGTATCACTTTCGATTATACCGTCACGCAGAGAAATAATCCGATCGGCAAAATTGGCGATTTCCATTTCGTGGGTAATGACGACGATAGTATGTCCTTCTTGATGCAACTTCTGAAAAGCCTGCATCACGATATGACTCGTCTTGGTATCAAGGTTCCCAGTTGGTTCATCCGCCAGAATAATGGCCGGGTTATTGATGAGCGATCGGGCGATAGCCACGCGTTGAATCTGACCACCAGAAAGCTGATTGGAGAGATTGAGAAATTTACTCTCTTCCAGCCCTGCTGCCCGCAGACACGCTCGGGCTCGTTCTTGACGCTCCTCATTGGTCGTATCACTGTAGAGCAAAGGCAACATGACATTACGCAGCACTGTCGTCCGCGGCAACAGATTAAAAGCCTGAAAGACAAAGCCAATTTTTTGCTGACGGAGGAGAGAGAGTTCATCATCATCGAGGGCGGAAATTCCCTTACCATCGAGCACGTAACTCCCACTCGTCGGCGTTTCCAAGGCTCCAAGGATATGCATCAGGGTCGACTTACCTGATCCGGAAGGTCCAATAATAGCCACGAATTCCCCCTTGTCTATTTTGAAAGAAACATCTTTCAAGGCCAAGGTATCCACTTCTCCGGTTTCATATACTTTGGTCAGGTTCTTACATTCAATCATAGGGTGTGTTGAAAAAGTGAGCACACAATTTAGCCTCGGCCACCAAGCCCTGGAATTCTCAGTCCACTACCACTCCCGGCAGCCGGCGTCGCTGCCTTAGTAGCATTAGGGTCAATCGTTTGGGTGATAACCTTATCCCCTACACTCAAACCACCGACGATTTCTGTATCGGTGTTATTAGCAACACCAATTTCAATGGTCCGTTGTTCCGGTTGGTTGGTCGCATCATTCAAAACCTCGACAAAGGTTTTGTTGCCCTGCGTCTTGAGAGCGCTGTTTGGTACCGTGATAACATCCTGCTTAACATCAGTAATGATTTTGGCAGACACGCTCATCCCAGGTCGCAGCCGACTATCGATAGTGTCCAAGCCGATAGTGACATTGTAATTGACCACTCCCTGAGTGATTGTCCCCAGCGAGTCCATCTTTTCTACTTTGCCAGAAACCATCAGGCCATCTATTGCGGTATAGGTCATCATCACTTTCTGTCCAATCACCACGTTGGCGATATCGACTTCATTGACCTGTACCTGGGCCTTCAGTGTTTTCATATCGCCGATAATAATCGGGGCCTGACTAGAACTATTCCCGGACAACCGACTGAGGTCGTCACCGTTTTTGATATTGATGGCATTAACCGTCCCCGCTATCGGGGCCACCACATTCCTTTCGGCAGCTGTCGCCTGCTGATTGTGATAATCAGCCAGGGCAGCGGTATAACTCTTTTGAGCATATACCAAACCATTTTCAGCGATAGCTATCTTCTCCTTCAAGATATCTTCTTCGGCCTTCGTTTTACTGGCACTATCTTTTTTTCCCAGCCGATAATCTTCTTTGGCCTGTTTGACCTGCACACTGGCAGAGTCTAAGGAATTCTGAGACTGTTGAATCGATGCCACCGACTTCGCGCTACTTACCGACAAATCATTGTTGATAATCGTAAACAAACGCTGCCCCTTGCTGACGGCGTCACCCACGTTGACAGACAGATTAGAAACAGTGCCCGAGATGGTCGGGTCAACCGTGGCCAGCTGATCAACGACCAGATTACCACTGCCCGAAAGAGAGCTTGTAATGGTCCCTTTTTCGGCCGGAGTCGTCACGTACTGCACTACTCCCGGAGTCGTCCCGCGAAAAAAGAAATACCAGACACCGCCGACCAAGACGAGTACTATAGCTCCGCGACGCCAGTGCTTCAGCAAAAAATGTTTCATACGTTTCTTTCAATGATTGTGGTTTTCTCTCTCCTGCCTCCTTATTTCGCATTCACAACAAAAATTCTGATAAGACGTGCGTCAATGACCCCATCTTCGCCGGGCCTTCCCACGACTGCCACCTGGTCACCGGTCTTGAGTTGAGTGATATCCACTGTATCCTGACCGCTATTTATAACAGTCAAACCACTCACCCGGATGGTACTTTCCTGATTGTTCCGGTCTTTGATAAGCAGGCTCTCTCCGGAAACAGAAAGAATCTCTCCCACGATACCGTGCGAGTTTCTAAACCCGTTATTCCCGAAAGACATCATTCCGCCTGTCCGGCCCATGCCCGGTCCAAAATTTGTAGCGAAATTACGCTCATAATTCTCTCCAAAACGATAGGAGAAACGAGCCTTGTGAAGACCTACCACTACACCTGAGGCAAAACTAAGCAGCGCTACGAGCGACACCCCGCACAACGCTACCAGTACCTTAAATTTTTTTGACTGCACTATTTCTTTCGCATTCATACAAGATAAAAACTAATAATTACGCAAAATGATACTTTCTTTGACTGTCGGTAGTCACCAAAACACTAAGAGATAGTAAAAGGGCAAACAGCGGTGCCAACACCAGCGCTATCTGGACGGCCGGCAACATTTCCAACAAAGAGAGGAAAAAGTCCTGTCCCAAAGCAGTTACCGCAGTGGCGTCAGAAAAGAGCAACGATAACATCTGCCAGAAATCCGATTGCACGAGTGTGCTTCCAACAGCGTACACACCATACACCGAGAGCACAAGCGAGGTCACTACACCAGCTACGGTCATAAAAAAACGCCGCTGTGAAATTCTCTCTTGCTCAACCGCTAAGCGCTCCAAAACCCGCGTCTGGAACGTTTGGCTGGGCTCTGCCCGATTGAGCAACGTGAATGTTTCTTGAATCTTTGTCATAGTATTCCTACAATATATTACGCTCGGGGAAATGGTTTCGACGCAGTGGTCTGTTGATATTCCTGTTTAAGGCTTTTCAGAGCCCTCTGATGGCGACTTTTAATGGTATTGTATGGTTCATGTAATATCTCAGCGATTTCCGCCAGTGAGAAATCCTCTTGATAGCGCAACAAAAGAAGCGTGCGATAGGTCGGGGTCAAAAGGCCGACGGCAGCGGCCAATTGCTCAGCGGTAGTCTCTTGATCCAAAATATCCTCAGCCGACGGAAGCTGGTCCGGTTCATTCTCTAAGACATTTTTTCCCTCCTCATCAGCGAAAAGAACGAATGACAGGGTTTTCTTTTTTTTCAAAAAATCATAGGTTGTACGTTTGGCAATGGTAAAAATCCATGTCTTGAATTTCTTGGTCCGATCAAAGCGGGAGAGATGCTTCCAGGCCTTCACAAACGTTTCTTGGACCAGATCTTCCGCCGTATCTTGGTCATGCACGAATTGAAGGACGAAACGATACAAAGGTTTTACATAACGTGAAACCAGTTCCGCGAAAGCTGGTTCATGCCCCCGCAGGCTGTCTTCTGCCAATTGTTCATCCGTATATTCCATAGCAAAAAAAATAGTTTCATCCGCTCTATTATAGACGTCTCTCATCAGCGCGGCAATGTTCGCCTCCTTCAGTATGACGACTCACCTATTTTTTCCCACCAGGTAAAAGATTCTGCAACGGATCCTGGCCCGCGGGCTTGAGCGCTGCGCGGAACTTTTCCACCACATCCTGATGCGCAGGGTCATCCTGATAGCGCTCGATGTAGGCCTGCATAACCGGTATAGCTTCTGAATCTTTCTTCGTCTTGATGAGCGCCACCGCATAATTGTACCAAGTCGCACTAAGCTCAGGGGTGAACTCATAGATATCCTTCAAAAGGGAAGCTACCGGAAAAAAGTTATTTTCCTGAATAAATAGATTAGCCAGATTGTAACGGGCGAGAAATATTTCCGGGTGCTGATCCACCACCATAGTGAGGTATTCCTTGGCCGCTCGAGTATCACCCTGATTTTTTTTCAACGAGGCCAAAGCAATCAAGGTAGAAACTGGCTGGTTGTGCTGTTCCAAAGAACGCACCAGAGCAGCTTCAGCTCGTTGATCATCTTTGAGATATAAATAGCGCGTCGCTTCATTGAAATCAGCATCGTAGTCCGGCACATCAGACAGACTCAAAAAATCTCTCACCGCTTGGCGCATGACTTCCGGTGAGGCACCCTGAAGCTGCCGCAGCATCTTCAAACGGTCATAATTACTCAGATCATCCGGCCGTAACATGATGAGCCTTTGCAGCGCTTTTTGGGCGGCATCGTAGTGGCCTAAGGCCAATTCCGTCAGCATCAAATTTCCGTAGGCCCAGCCATACTGCCCATCTATGGCGATAGTCTTGTTCAATAAATCCTCAGCCTGGGCATAGTCACCTTGCTTGAGAGCCGTAAAAGCGAGCGCGTGGTAGGCGTTGGCCTCGCTATCATGTTTGACCGAAGTAAGCGGCCACGCGGCCAGTAAAAAACAGGCCCCACCAAACACCCCGAGACGGATGATACTCGACCATTCACGTTCCTGCCACAGCGACCACAGAAAAGAAATGCTGCCACCGGAAAAAACCAAAAGAAAAGGTACGAGCGGCATCCGATAACGAGCGTTGACAGTGGTCAGAAGCAGAACAGCAATAGCAGAGAGAAAAAGGCCCACAAATACTCTGGCCGACTCAGGCCAACCGGATGAGCCCGAGACTTGAGTCGTCCGACCCTGACTGACGGCCCAAAATACCGGGCGAAAAAACAGCCACACCCCACTCAGACCAAAAACAGCGACCAACCAAAAGCTCGGCAAAAGCCATAACCATGGGATATGGGAACGGTAAAAACTATACTGATAATTATCACTGAACTCTGAATGATTGAAAATAAGCACGCTCTTGTTGAACACGGTCCCCACAAAATGGAGCGGCGCAGAGAGTGTTTCTTCCACGGACTTGGCAATCCAGAAACGAGAGACTTCCGATGGTAGCAAGGTTTTCCCAACATAGGCTTGGGCCATCCCCACTGCATCAGCCTCTTCATACTGCGGATCGGGACGCAAAAAACGGGGAACTTCGGCCGTCGACCCGTCTGCTCCCCACCAGCTGCCCTGATAGATGGCCAGCCCAAAAGAATAGTTAGTGGGTACGATATCGTGTCCGACCACGAAATTTCGTATTGTAACAGGCAACAGACAGACAAGCACCCCGAGACTGAACAGAGCGGCTAACACGGCGCGCCTCCGGACAGTACTCTCTCGCAACAAAAAGAATACCAGGCCGATAATCACGGGCAAAAAAATGATGTTGTTCCCTTTCACAAGCGCTAAGCCGCCAAGGACTATGCCGGCCCAAAAAAACAGGCGCTCACTCCTGGCTCGAAAAGCAGCCAAAAAAAGAAGTATCGCCCAAGGTAACAGAGATACTTCTAGACTAGTCTTGAGCAAAAGCCCCTCATAAAACAGGAATGGGCCATAGAGTGCTGCCAACAACCCCGTTATCATGGCTGCCCGACGATTGATGAGCCGCTTCGTCAATATAAAGAGAGGCAGTGGCAGCAAGGCCCCCAGCAAAAATTGCCCCACCAATAGGGCCGTCGTTCCCCCATCGCCAAACAATTTAAGAAAGAGAGCCAGGAGATAAGCATAGAGCGGCTCCGTAAAAAAAACTTTATCCCCAATCCAACCATGAGTCAAAATATTCTTGGCCCACTCCACATAGTAAGCGGCATCGTGTAATGATGTCGTGAGCAGCGGATTGTGCCAAAGACTATAGGCATACCCGGCCCGCACCAAAAAAGCAACCCCTACCAGCGTCAGCACGGTTTTCTTGTCACCAGCAAACCACGCACCCAAAAAACCGCCGAGTTTCACCCGCCACCCCGACTGCTGCGACACTATTCCCAAGGGTTGTTCATCTCCCAAAAAAATGAGAGTCTCGCGCCGACTCAAACCAAATTTTCTCCGGAGTTCCTTTTCGGTCGCCCGAGGATGTTTCTCCAAATAGACGGCTATTGTTTTATCTCTTCGCATAGGCTACGGTCACTTTTCATACGTATCCATGGTAACACGGAAAAATCACTCGCTCATTTTTGCATTTTCGCCGCTTCCTGCAAAAGAGAGTGACCTCCTCGTAAAAAAACAGCCACCGGCGAGGGGGCTATCCGTGACCCAGATTAGGCGTTATGCCAAACGCGACCCGAGTGGAGTGAACACTCGGTCACTTTCTTTGCGCAGCATCTTGGCCCCCCAAGCCAAAACAGTCAGGTTGGTCACTGCCATAAGTGCATAGAGAGCGAAAGAATTATGCAAGAAGAACGCTTCGTAAATACCTCCGGAATAAAAATATACATAAGAAAGCTTCTGCACTCGTTTCCAATTCATCTTGAGGAGCCGCTGAGAAAGCCGATTAGAAGTGAGGAGAAGGATCAGCCCTGAAACATCACCCAAATGAGCGAAGATAGCGTAATGATCAAAAGAGAAAAAACGGCTCGAGAAGAGGGTAGAGAAATAGGTCGAATCCGGAGTCAGAATTTGTTGCACCATGAACCCAACGATAATTGAGGCAGAGAGAATACCAAAACCCTTACGAAAGATAACCAACCGTCGCAACCACGTATACTCGATAAAAATATCCGAGAGCGGGCGGATAATCATCACCATGAAAACGGTAACGAACGAAGCGTCATACAAAAAGGTCCGGAGCGGTATCCCGATATCCAGAAACAGCGAAGAGACTGGAATGAGCACCAATAAAAACAGGCCGAGACCAATGAGTGTACCCTGGATGAAGTTGATGATCCTCATAGAAATAATGATACTAAAAATAACCTCTTCTTACCATAACTTTGATACGATTTATGCTGGTGCTTGTTTTCACCACTCTCAGCACCACTCCCAAAAAGACCGGCCTATTCCTACTCATCAGTAAAAAAGAGTCTATAAAAAATGCACCGCCTAGCGGTGCATCCTTTCTTTTTTCTCTTGGCTACTTTTTATCTGTTGATTTATCCTTCTGTTCATTCAATAATTCCTGCACCTCGGCCACGGTTTTTTCCATGGCTTCCAGATGTTCCTTATTCTTCTCCTCCTGTTCTTTCTGCACGGCCTTTTCCTCAACCTGTATTTTCTTTTCCACCACTCCCCGCACCTCATAGAGCTTCATAAAAGAAAACACGGCACTGGCAGCCAGAATGATACCAACCAGGTTTACCAGAAATAACTCAAATGCTCCAACAGACATTTTCCCCTCAAAGAAAGAAAGCGCGATACCGATAGTGGCCAGCGGCGGAATCAAAGCAACAGAAATAGCGATACCTGGCAGAATTTCGGAAAGTTTCGGCTTGATCAAGGCATAAGCCACCGCCCCTCCCGAAACAATGGCGATGAGTAGATAGGCCATACTCGGGGCCGTCCTCGACGCTATCTCGGAAGCGATTTCTTTCTGTATGGTCAAGAGAGCAATAAAAAAAGAAATGCCGACAACCGCCAATGAAGAAAAAATCACCACTATACCGGAGCGCCTGATGAGCCGCTTATCGCCGATCACTATCCCGAGAGCAAAACTCAAAATGGGAGAAAGAATAGGAGCAATCAACATTCCGCCAATCACCACGGCCGGGCTATTAATTAAAAGCCCCAGCGTCACGATGATCGCTGACAAGGCCAACATCAAATAGAAATCGACACTTGGCGTGCTGTGGTCAAAAATCTTCTCCGCCGCCTCTTCCTTTTGCGCCTTCGTTAACGGTGCTGATTGTATAATCATAGCAATACTGGTTTATTTTGTTGATACCCAAACCTCGGTGGCTGACCCAGAGGCTGACACCCTCATACTACCACATTTAGCCTAAATTTTAGCGCCCTTGATGAATCACTCGCTGAGGAAATGGGATTTCTATGCCATTTTTATCAAAAGCAATCTTCAAGCGTTTGCGCAATTCTCCGGCCACATCCCACTGCTTGATCGGCTTTGTATCCCCCAAAATCTTGATAATCATGGCCGAATCCGCAAAATCCTCCACCCGCAAAAATTTCGGAGCCGAGAGCATCATCTCTTTCCAGACTGGATCTTCAAACATACCCTGGCCCACCTGGTCCACCACAGCAATAACCTTTTCCAAATCCGAGCTGTACGAAATCCCGATGTTCATGTTCACCCGAGAAAATTCCTTGGAAAGATTCGAAGCCTGCTTGATTTCTCCGTTGGGCACATAATGCACTGTCCCATCCAAATCGCGCAGAATAGTCAGCCGTAAATTGATATCTTCCACTAAACCGCACACCTCGCCGAAACAGACGACGTCACCCACCCGGTACTGGTTTTCCAACAGGATAAACATCCCCGAAATGATATCTCGAATCAGATACTGCCCTCCAAAACCGAAGGCCAACCCGACGACCCCGGCTGCGGCCAAAATCGGCGCAATATCTATACCTACCTCTGAAAGCATCATCATCACCGCGAGAGACCACAAGACAATCCGCATCGTAGCGGTAAACACCCTGATTAACGTCTCTTCCCGCTTGCGTTCTGCCTCGGCCGAAACCAAGCGACTAGGCTGCACCGCATGCTGCACAAGATGACGAATAAATACTTTTAAGGAGAAATAAATGATTGAAGCACCAATCAGAATCGTCGCCACCTTCCAACCATGGTTGAATATCCATATCCACGGCTGCTGGTTTATGTTCTGCATGATAATCTCTTTCATAATTTTTTCATTTATACGAATAAATCGTATCTCTATCTTTCCATACAATCACCGGTACGGCAACTCTAGCGAAAGAAAGCGTACTCGAGGCTCCACACCGCCAAAGCGACAACATAGCCCACGGTAGCAGGAAGTGTCGCAATCATGATATACCGCTTGAATGTTAACTCCCGCAGCATCCCCATAGCCACAACCCCGGCTGCGGATCCAATAACCAACAATGACCCACCCGTACCGACACAAAGCGCCAGAAGTGACCAAATGGCCGGATCACTACTCTTGATAATATCGATGCCAGCCGCCGTCAATGGGATATTATCCACCAACGCCGAGAAAACGCCGAGAAACACACTCCCGGCAAATAGTCTGGTGAACGCGGGGTCACTCCCAAACACAGCGGCAGAAATATTAGCCAGGATGCCCAAATGCTTGAGCGCTCCCACGGCCAAAAGGATGCCGATAAAGAACAAGATACTGGCAAAATCCACCCCCTTGAGCAGTTTTTCGATATCTGAAGCCAAATGTGAGTCGCGATGATGGGCGTTGTGCACAAAAAAAGCGATACTCAGACCGGTCAGTCCCAAGCCAGTCAATATACCCATATATGGCGGCAAACCAATCAGATGAGCCATCACAGGCAACGAAAACGAGAAAAAGGCCACTGCGATAACGCTCCGTTCAGACCGGGTCAAATGAAAAGCATCCTCTGTCCCATCAGTCTGATCTTGTGTATTTTTCATTACCATCCTGGCAAACAAAGCATTGCTCGTAAGATACAGAGCCAGGGCCGGAAAAAATCCCCAGCTCATAATTTCAAAAGCAGTATATTTCCCGGCCAGCCACAACATAATAGTTGTCACGTCTCCGATAGGAGAAAAAGCTCCGCCGGCATTGGCCGCCACCACGATAGCCGCTCCGGCAATGAGCAGGTTCGACCCGCGAAAAAAGCGCCGGGCAATCTGCACCATGACAATCGTCGCGGTCAAGTTATCAATAACGGCTGACAAAACAAACGTCAGTCCAGATATCAACCACAACTGAGCCTGATCCCCAAGACCGAGGCGTAAGAGGTGTACCCGCAAGAGATCAAAAAATCGATAGTGCACCAATATTTCCACCAACGTCATGGCTCCCAATAAAAAGGCAATCAACGAAAAAATATCTCCCCCCACTTCTTGCAAGGCTATCTCTGCCACATGGCCAGGAGAAATAAGGGCCACAATAATCCACAATACTGCTCCCAACAAAATAGCCGTAATTGATTTGTGCAAACTTAAACGATGCTCCAAAGTAATCATGGAGTATCCAATAATAAACGTCGCTGATGCCAATATGCCCATAAAAAGAAAAAGGGGTCTCCACCGTGCCCGTATGCTCAGGCCCGATTTCAGACTCTTCATAAAAACTTAATCCTCTGTGCTGCTGTATCTTTTACAGAACACCTCAGAAGCAATAAAAATCTCTTCTGAAAACCTACCTAGTTTATCAAGAGAAAAAGCTTTCAGCAAGCCGGTGCTGTTTTTTTGAAAGGTTCGGGCCCAATCTTGTGAAAACTTTTCCCCGCCTGTTACGTTTTATACAGGCAGTTACCTATCAATTCCTTTTATCCTTATGAACCACATGAAAATAAAATTCTGGCTCTGGCTCTTTACCATAGTGGCCATACTAGGACCCCTAGCGGTTGTTTTTGACGTCACCGGATCAAAAAAGCTGGCTTTTGCCAACCCGCCCTTAGATACCATTTCCGCGGATATCAAAACAGAGACGGCCAGTCTCGCTACCGGCATAAAATCCAATTTTAAAAGCTCCTCTGCTCCCCCAACCATTATTTCTCAGGCCCCGGCTCCGATAGCCAAGCCCAAGCCTTCCCGAAAAACCAGAACCTCATAAAAAAATCCCCCTGGGGGCTGAAAAGCAGAAAAACCTATCAATAACGCAGATAGGTTCTCTGCTTGATATTGATAGGTTCCTTTCATTCCCAGTACCGCCGTTCCAGAGCTACTTGCTCTTGGTAGCAGCGTTCCTGGTAATCGAGGCTCATGACGTGCACGCGCAACGTACTGCGGTGGAAAAAGAATCTGAGATACCCCACCCACACCACGAATGCTTCAATAAGCGTGGAATCGAGTAGCCTCACAACAACTCCGAGACTCCAATGAACTGCTGATGCCAGCAGCTTTTTTCCTTTTCTTGCTGTTTCGGTCTTCATACCACACCTCCTTCTTGGTTGGTCTGGTACTTTTATTATAGCATACTTTTATACAAAAGTCAAGAAAACGAGCTTCTCCGCCAGTCTCAATCTGCTCTGCTCGATATAGCCGCGCCTCTCTGACGAGACACTTCTTAAAAACCACACTTTAGACGATGCGTTATTTATGAAAGAAGCTACTCCAGATCATCGACACCGTTGTCAACCTCCGCCTTAACCTCTTCCCCGGAAAGCCCTTCCGCCTGAGCGTCTTCCTCAATGGCGCGCTTGTCTTCTTCTTCGAGTTTCCCCGAGCGGATGACTTCCACCTGAGTCTCCTGTCTTCCAGCAAAAAACTTCTTCCACGTGAAAATCTGAGCGATTTGTTCCTTCTGAACAGGTGTTTCTTGCAGCGCCGCCTCTTGCCGCAAAGCAGTAATGTCCTCTGATTTTGGCATGAGATGCCAGACCGTCAACGCTCCAAAATCTTTCTCTTTCGCTATGGAGAACCTTTTATCATGGGGAAAGTTTTTCCCCGTAAAGCCGACTTCAAAATAATTCCCCTGCTGATACAAGACAGACCCATGTATTTTTGCCTGATACGAGATACCCTGTCGCTCCAAATGATACCAGAAAATCGGCTCGTATTCGTGTTTCGCTTTGAGATAAACCGGATAGTGGTTTTCCTGATAGACAGATTTGATGTAATTCGTAATAGCATACTGCTGCTCAAGGGTGATGCGCGCCGTATTGGGAAAAACATCTTCTGTCTGCACCGTGATTGGTTCATGAGCGACCCGTGCCAGATTCATGAAATAGGTCCGGAGGCCTCGCCCATTGGAAGCTATCGCCAAAACCAGAAGAACGCCACCCACTACTATGCCCAGTCTTTTGAAAGCCGCCAGCTGTTCCAGTAAAAGTCCAAACAAAACGAAAGGAACGGGCAAAACCACAAGAAAAAATCTCGGGTAGATATTCAAACTATTATTCTTGACAGAGAAGAAGTAAAAAGTGGAGAGCAGAAACCAGCACAGTATCAACCAAAGAAACATTCTCTTATCCTTATCGGCCTCCCTGCTCAAAGCCCACAGAAGGGCCACAAGCTCAACAGCCAAGAAAAGTAATGCACCTATTTTCCATTCCTTACTCCCGGGCGCAGAAAAACCGTATCCCGTAAGCTTTTTCCCATTCACATGGTCACTGCCGGTGATGATGAGCAGATACTCCGAAGCATCGTAGTTGAGCACCTGGACGGCCTTTTCTACCATTTTTTTATTGTCTCCTCCCGACTGCTTGAATTTCTGAAGAAAAAAGCTAAGATTCTCCCCCTTGGTCTCTATATCGCTCAACACCATCGGTGAATACAAAAAGACGGCCAAAAGAAGAACTATGCCCCACGTTTGCCACTTAAATCTCGGCCGACGAATGAAAAACAACGCCAGTGCCACGGCCGGAATAATAAAAAAGGCATTGAAGTGAATCTGGGTCGTGATGACCAGGACAAGGGCGGCCACGATAAACCAGATATCTCTCCTCGGTTCTTTATCGGAAAAACTTTTGAGAAGAGCGTAGAAAAAAAGCAACGTAAAAAAAGGCAGCACGTTCGGACTCCAGGAAAAACGAGAATATATAACGGCATAGAGTGAAAGAACATACAATAAAAGCAGCCCCAAAGAAAGAGTCTTGGAAAAATAGATGCGACAAAAAAAATAAAATAACGGTAGAGAGAGGATGGAAAGAATCAACACCAGAGCAGCGTGGCCGGGAGGCGTATTGCCAAATAGCTTGGCGCTCGCATACTCCATATAATAAAAAGCTGGCCCCAAACGAAGGGCTCTCCCACCACCCGCCGTGGGACCAAGCAACGGTAATTCCTCTATCCCATGCTCTACAGCAGGAGAAACGAGTAGAGTGTCATAGGACTGGTCAATTTCGAAATGGAGCCAATCTGAAAAATGATAAGCACGCAAAAAAATACCAAAAGCAATGCAGAGCACCACCCCGAGAATTTCCCAACGCCTCTTTTTTAAAGTGTGTATCCAGTCCACAAATATTGTAAAAACAGCTCTTTTTAATTATAGCAGGAAGATTCTTACTAGAAAATGCTTACTCACAGCCCTAAAAACCCGAAACGAGTGTGGTATAATCCTATTAAGGCTTTCCATGCCTCTTTATTCTCGTCATTCTGACCGTCCTTTATGATTACCCTTTTAGAAAAGGTTACCGTATCATTCGATGATTTTGGAATCAGCGAAACCAGCAACGACAACATCATTGCCCTTATGGCTTTGGAAAAAATAGACCGTATTTCCATTATGGTACATGGCGTACTCCGTTCAAGCGACATTGAGTTTCTGCTCCGGTCCGGGGCCAAACTGGATATTCATCTGGACAGAAAAAACGAAATCCTCGATAACCGCAAACTCCAGGATGGTTTTTTGAAAAGGCTTCTGCTCTTCATAGGAGATCACTTCTTCGGTGAAGGACGGCCCGAGAAGGTTCAGTGGATATGGGAGGAACAACTCAAAAAATTCCAAATACTCTTTCATAAAAATCCTGACGGGTTAAACTCACACGAACACGTTCATTTCTTCCCATCATATTTCCAAGTTTTGTTGAAACTGGCGCAAAAATATGATATTCCGGAAGTCCGCTTCGGCACCCAAGCAACAAAAAATTATACTTTCGTGGCGCTCGCACTCAATATCCTGAGAAAATTCAATACACCAGCTTTTCGACGCGCCGGGGTTTCATCCACATCAGACATACTGATAAGCTGGGATTGGGTACACACACTCCCCCGCCAAACACTCATTACCCAATTGGCCCACAATCAAAAGACTGAGATTATCTTTCATCCGGAAAGACCGGAAGAATTCGCTACCCTCAAAGCATTTTTCAATCATCCAGTTTCCCAATAACACTTTTTATTTCATCTATGAAATCCCTCTCCATTATCATCCCCGCCTACAACGAAGAGAAAAACATCCTTCCCCTCTACGAGGCGGTATCGGCCGCGTTACGACCGCTGGAAACGCGCTACACATACGAGATCTTTTTCATTAACGATGGCAGCCTGGATACCACCAGTCAGGTAATTGAGCAACTGGCGCAAAAAGACTCCCACGTAAAATTTATTGATTTTTCGCGCAATTTCGGCAAAGAAGCAGCTACCACTGCCGGACTCAACCATTGTTCTGGTGATGCCTGTATCATACTGGACGCCGATCTGCAGCATCCGGTCGAATTGATACCTAAGTTTGTCCAAAAATGGGAGGAGGGATTCGAGGCGGTGGTCGGCATCAGAAAAAAGAACAGAAGCGACAGCTGGCTGAAGCGGTTGGGGTCACACCTGTTCTATAAAATACTCAATGCCATATCAACCATTGAGATTATTCCCAATGCCACCGACTTCCGATTAATCGACAGAAATGTCATCGATGAATTCAATACATTAACCGAAACGAATCGCCTAACCAGAGGTCTCATCGACTGGTTGGGGTTCAAAAGGGCCTACCTATACTTTGACGCCAATGATCGTCTTCATGGCACAGCCAGTTACAGTTTTTGGAAGCTCCTCAACCTGGCCATAAATAGCTTCGTATCGCTCAGTCTTTTCCCTCTCAAGCTCACCGGCCTTTTGGGCATTCTCATTACCGGCATATCTTTCGTTTCTGGGACCTATATATTCTTGGGAAAGTATTTTTTTCACTGGCACTTCGCTGAAACCTTCTCCGATGCGGAAAATCTGGCTATTTTCATCGTTTTTCTGGTGGGCATTCTGCTCATGTCCATCGGACTCATCTCCTTGTATATCGCGAACATCCACGGCGAAGTCATCCGAAGACCGCTCTATGTCATCAGAAAAGAAAAATGATGTGTTGGTTTAGATATTTTTTATACTAAAAAGAGGCTTCTTCGAGCCTCTTTTTAGTAATTCCAGTTCGTGGAAAGTTACAAAACCCGCCAACCTTATTTTTTGTTAATTGCCGACTCGACAATCTCTCGCGGAAGTGCCGCACTTGCAAGTAGAGCATCTCGTACCGCTTTTCCGGTTTCTGCTCCAACTTTATCAGCGGCATGAATCGCTCCTATAACAGCATGTTCAGTCGCCTGACTGACATCAGCTCCAACGTCTCCCGCGGCCTTTATAACTCCTACCACCGCTGAAACTGCTACGCCCGTTATATCGCCACCAACACCAGCTGTTCCGTGAATAACACCAGAAACAGCATCTTTTGATGCGCCCATAACATCACCACCGGCTTCAGCCACGCCCTTAACAGTAGCGCCTACAATATCAGCGGCAGAATCAACCGCATTTGTACCGACACTGACCGCTCCGGTAATGGCTCCGTTCGTAATACTTGCCACTGTACCAACTGCAACGTTTGTCATATCTCCTGCATCCTTCACTGTCCCAACAATAACGTCCTTCACTGTCGATCGAAGAGCATTTACAATGTCTCCCGTCCCTTTTATTGCTGCAACAACACCTTCCTTTGTTTCATTGATAATTTTTTCTATCATATATCTCTAAAGTTAATATGTTAGACTTATGTGCATGTTACCATAAAACGCCACGAGAATCAAAGCTCACTTGATTTGAACCATCCCGGGTAACAAAAACAAAACCCCAGAATTTGGGGCTTTGTTTCTCACTTAATCTCTTATTATCTACCTCCTCTTTGTCCTTTTGCATGAGCCTGGATAATAGTTGGGTCAATCCCCTGCTCTTTGAGCCAAGCATCCCTTTCGGCACGCTTTGTCTCGCGTAAAGTTTTATGTTCTTCATTGCTCATATTTTTGAATTCCTCCTTACTCACCTCACGCTCCGCTCTCATTTCATTATGTTTTGCGATAAGAGCATCTTTTTGCGCCTGAGTAAGCTTTCCTTCATCAACAAGCGCCTGGAGACGGGCCTCATTTTTGGTCTCTCTTTCTGCTTTCATTTGAGCTTTCTCTGCTTCAGTAAGATTGGCCTGCCGATGAAGCCCAGATTGCTCTCCTCGGCCATGAGCCGAGACGGTACTGATACTTACCATAGCTCCACCCGAAAGAATGGCGAGGGCAGCGACTGGAAGAATAAATCGTTTGTTTAATTTCATAAGAATTTTTTAGTTAATAAGTAGATAGCAGGGCTAGCACTCTGTACCTACACTTATTGATACGTCTACTAATAAATTAGTTTGCATTCATCTCCCAATAAACTCTTTCTGATTCCTTGCTCCTCTGTCTATCAATTTTACTTTCTTAGCTAAAAAAACGCCTCTCTCTTGTCTTGTGCCAATAATTCTCGCTCTATCCCCCTCAACAACAGATTCTTCATCTACAAAAATAGTGTTCTCGTCAGTCAATATTTTCCAAACATCCCCTTGTGGCGGCTGAATATCAAAGTCTTTCCCTCTAATCTTTACTACTTCTCCTGCCAATACCCCATCGTCTGGATGATTCCAACGCTTTTCTAGAAAGGTGGTGTATACCTGGGGAGCTTTGCCTAAAATTACTCTCTCCGCCCTTTCGTCAATCCGAGAGAGATGGAACAAAGTAGCGAAGATAGAAACGCCACCTATTAAAAGAAGGATGATAAAACTTATCTGATATCTATACCCGTGAGGCGTTTTCTTTACCACAAAAACTATTGCGGTAAAAAGGATAATAGTAAAAAGAATCCAGATATAAGGGAAAAGGAGGAGGAAACGCATGAATGGGGGGTGTCCTGGAATAAAAAAATCTCTCGGTCCAAAAAGCTGGATAAAGAATAAGAAAACAAAAGACATCATTAAACCTGCCAAAAGGGTGAGCGTTGCTACGGCTAGCCAATACACTATACGCTCTGCACTCACTCTTCGTTCAGAAATGGGAATAATTTTCTCAGCCCGTAACTTGTCTGCTATTTTTTGAGCAACTGAATTCATCATAAAGGTGTTGTGTGAAAAAAATTGGTGGATGAGATACTTTTTTGAAGAATTTTTTTGGATCGACTGATCCGTGCCGCTACTGTTCCTTTCGGAAGCTCTACGATATCCATAATTGCCTCATATGTTTTGTCTTCTATGTATCTCAGCACCAAAACTTCTCTATACTTCTCTGGCAACGCTGCAATTGCTTTTCTTACTTCCGAAATATCTTCTTTCCTCCACATTGATTCTTCTAGGTTTTCTGGAGAAATAAAAAGTTTTGGTATATCTTCATCCTCTAATGAGTAGAGCTTTGGTCGCACGCTCACCTTTCTAATTTCATCAATCGTAGTGTTACGAACAATATGATACAACCAGGTAGAAAATTTCATACTCTTATTGTAGCGATGAATATTTCTATAGGCTTTTATATAAGCATTCTGGAGTATGTCTTCAATATCTTCAGACTGAAAAAAGCTTATTCGATTAACAAAACGAGAAAGTTGCATGTGGTATCTTTGAACAAGCTCTCCAAAAGCACCCGGACTTGCGGGTACCCGCTCAAGCAAATCCATCTCTGTTAATTCTGAGAATATCACATTTTCCATATATTGAGCGTACTCATTATTACGTATATCGTCAAAGTAGTTTGCAAAATATACTGATTCCTTTTTTGTATAAACAGTCACGTCTCTTTCTTTTAACAAAAAACAAACTTTATCACAGCCTCGTTTTCTTAGCTCGCCTAGCGGGGCAGCTTTCAAACATATAACTGAGACGGGCTTTTCCTAATCCTGAAGATTTCTTTAAGGCAAATGCGACCTTTGCTTGGTTTGGTATGAAAAGAAAAAAGCGCCGTACCCGTAGGTCGTGCGCTTGCCGGACAGCTAGGTCATATTCCGAACCTGTCCTCCAATTCCCGGTATTCTGCAATGAGCATGGCTCGTATCTGCTGCTGCGTACTGTTGTAGACAGAATGTCCTGGTTTATTCTCCAGACTGTACGCGTCACTGGACTGAATCGGAAATGAATCCTGTCGATCGCTGGAAAGAAGAGTTGGAACACCCTTGACGATGCGAAGCCCTGACTCATCCGCTATCGTCTCCATGAGATGCTTCTTCTGCTTGGGAATACTTACCACCCCAAACAAGATTCCGCTGAACTCATAAGTGACGAACTGGTACTCATCGTTGAGCGGAGTACATGGCGGGAAATGTAGATACTCCAACATTGTAAGACATCGTTGGATGCCGGGCCGGGGAGGAATGATCATTCCGATGTAATGAATCAGTTTCGGATCAGTCCATATCCTCACCGTCAGTTCCATCGCCTCTTCACCTTCTATGAATCTTTGATCCATGTCGCCCTCCTTTGGATGATGATTGAAGAACTTGCCCTTGAATTCAAGGACTTTGCAGTTTATATAATTTCTCCTCATTTGTCCATACTCAAGTTCCAATCCCATCCCGGGTAACAAAAAACAAGGCTTGTTACAGCCTCGTTTTCGTTAGCTCACAAAATGGGATGATTTCGGAACATTAGATCTTTGTATTTCTTACCCAAATACAGAATATTGCTTTAAACAAGTCACGGAACTGTTACAGGGGTAGATTTGGTTAATAAAAGAGTCACCCTCTTCTCTAAGGTGACTCTTATGTCTTATTCAGTGGATGAAGACTACCAAACTAGCTGAAAGCTAGTGTTTCTTATCAATGACTGCTGACTCGTTACCGTAACTGTCTCGATCACGAATCTTGTTGTCGATTCCGTGGATGAACAACTCGGAGCGATTATTGACTGCAATATCGCGACCGGCAATAATAGCCTCTCGTTGCGTTTCATGCAAACTTGAAGCACGGGAATCGTTGGCACCTTTGACAGCCCACTGTCCGTCGGCGCGGTGTGTTACATGGATATTTTTAGACATCGTTGTAAGATTAGGTTGATTAATAGGGTGTCAGCTGATACAGTGAAGTTGTTATACTTTTATATTTGTAGCTAGCTTTTCAAGAATCTGACCAGAGCTATTGAGAAGAACTCTTCTTTGATTTAAACGCCCAAAAGAACTGCTAAAATAGCGGCTTTTTTTGACTTTCAAATTGGGAATGGCTGGAGTTGATTAGTTGGATAGCGAAAACGTCAGGCGCGAAAGGGGTAGTTTTCATATTTAGCCCTAGACCTCTCTTGAAGTCTTCAATGTGTTCATCTGGTGTCTTATCCTTGCGTATAGAGGCTCTCTTTAGTGGCCCAGAGGCTGCAACGTGAAGCCTCTTCGCATATTTTCTTTTGAGATCTTTCGGTAGTCCGTTCCCTCTACCCTGAAGAAGAATATTCACTTTTGTATTCTCAAGTAGAAAACTGACTGTTTTTAGAACCTCACTCATGTCACTCCTGCTACTCCTTTGCAATTGTGTGTTTATTGTAATTAAGTTTATGTGAGACCGAGCAATAAGCCAAGACTGCCACCTCTTTCTTTGATGATCGTTAAGAGCATATATATGAGGGATAGTCTGTACACCCAGACTAGCCAACCCCTGGCAGTAACAAAGGCTTTTTTTCAAATTAAGGGCGTGACTGAGAGGGCATTCGCCAACGAATAGTGAGAAATTCATACCAGTAACTGCAAAAAACCCCATACTTGCAATCGCTTGGAAAAGATTGAGATCCTGACGATTCCACCAGAGCGTTTCAATGATAATATCCTGCCCACAAGAGAAAAGGACTATTTTCTTTCCGTGAAAGACAGGGCTGTGGAGTATGTTTATGTCGATACCGGTGTCTTTGGGCAAATAATACTGGCCATGACGAAGGCTCCCCCTCTTCGTTAGTATGTCATTCAGCATCACACCAACTACAGGATCGGAAATATCGTCAGAAGATAGGTCAAAGAGACCTCGGGGGATTATAGGAATGAAAGAATCCACTGAAATGGTCTGCCCCAAGATATCAATATCTTCCAGATCCAGCCCGTTAACGTCTTTGAGATCGTCTTCCACGCCCTCATCGCTACACGTTACAACATTCAGTCTCTCTCTGCCCGCACACTGAACTCTTAATGCTGAATTTTCGTCTGGATGCACAAAAGGAGTATATCGGGCGCTTTGACACTCGAGTGAAAATAATGACAACTGATGATTGCTATTAAGTATTTTGAGTGAAGCGGACATACGGTTTATCTTTCCTGTTCAGAATTTTTCCGGAATAGGTAATCCCCTTTTCTGAGCATTTTGTTATCATTTGAATCTGACGAGGTTGTAATTTCCCCACTGACTCTCCCATCGCGACCAACTCTGTTCCCCGTATTGTTACTGCGGTGCCGTCTGGAAGCAACCGAGAGGGTTTTATACTCACATCGAAGGCCATTGGGCAGGTAACATTGATATCTTCTTTACTACTATTACCACCACTCCCGCCAGCCCCTTTATCTCCTCCTTGTTTCTTAGGAGAGTTCACCCGAAAATTATCGTTCTTCTTTCTGTTGCTACTTGATCCCATAGGATTTTTGCTATAATGATTAAACATTCCGCTATTCCTCCCTACTCAATGGAGCTTGAAATTCTGGCTCCAGTCTGGTACTATAAGTACACAGATGGTTCGCTATCACACAGTGTAATACACAAGGTTCTGTGTAGTCAAGTATAATTTTATAATTTGGCTTATTCAAAGCAAAATATGCAAGAAATTTCTAAAAAAATTGGCGATCGCATTAAAGAGGCTCGTGAGGAAAAAGGTCTTACGCAAAAGCAGCTAGGAGAACACCTCGGCTATTCATCTATGGGGATTTCAAACTTTGAACAGGGTATCAGAGAGATTAAATTGCAAGATATCCATAGGGTGGCAAGTTTTTTCGGTAAGGATGTCTCATTCTTTTTAGAGCCTAGCGTAACTATGTTCCGCACTGATAAAGGTACTGGGAATAGCAGCGACGTAAAGAAGTCGCTCGATGATTTTGATAATTTTCTTTTGAATCGTAGTAAAAAATGAAATCACATACAAAATATATTGAGGAGCTTGCCACACAAGCAATAGAAAGAGCTGGCTGCAAGATTCCTCCCGTTGATGTAAAAAAAGTTGCAGAAGCAATTCAACTAGAGGTTGTTTTGTTTCCTTTTCATAACAAACTGTCGGGTCTTATAAAGAAAGAGGCCGGCGTAATTGGCGTGAACCAAGGTCATCACCCTCTCCGCCAACGCTTCACTATTGCTCATGAGCTGGGTCATTTTCTGCTAGGTCATGGGTTAGGAGAAGAACACCAAGAAGAAATAATAGACGATGTTTTTGATAAGTCACGACCCATAGAACGAGAAGCAAACCTTTTTGCTTCCGTACTCCTTATGCCTTCAGATTGGGTAAAAGATCATGTAAAAAAGAATGGGATGGACATTGAAAAACTCTCAAAAACATTTGGAGTTAGCAAGCAAGCAGCAACCATTCGACTACTTGAACTAAAACTTCTATAAAGGTCGTTAGTCTACATGCGCAGTGTACGGCCCCATAAACTTGTCACCGTTAAAGTGCACGAGGTGTGTCGGGTTATCAGCTACCCAAACTTCTGTCTCCCATGCAATATCTTTGACCCAAGTTCTAAACTTGTCCCTATTAAGAAATGCGGTAACGTAGATTATATCTATCGTACATTTCTCTGTGAGTTTTTTTAGCTCCAGTAAACGGATTTCAGAAATAGGTCCAGATGAATGAACGGCTTCTATGAGATAAAGCCAATTCTTATCTTTAGAGTAAGCCACTACATCGGGCAATTCTCCATGATCAATCTTGAAAAAGCCCAGAGCATCAAGCTTATCTTGGTTTAGATGTAGATATTTATTAGCAGTATCTCCAACGTACAAAACCTCCGAGCCATAACCATAAAGGGGTAGAAACTCTTCGATAATCGCCTTTTGTAACAAATTATGCTCACCATTTGAGAATTCAAATGTTTTACCATCAATTTTTATAGGGATTTTTACAATTTCGCGTGACCTATCGAGCAACTCTCGTATGGAATCATGATTTTTAGTAAACTCTACTACAGAATCACCCCATTTATCAGTGCGGTAATTCTGAAATATAGGAGCAAATAAAGGGTTAAGTGCATAGCCTCTTGTCGAATCATTACGCGCCAAATTTTCATTTGTCCTTAGTACAATCTCAGCAAGCAATAACTGCTTCAGGTCTTTCGGGAAGAAAAGGGGTCAGGTACCTTTTTTAGGTCTTCCTCGCTCACGTAAAGTTGATTCTAGACCAAGTTGTTTTGAAATTTTTATTATCCAATCATACTCTCCGAAGAGTGACCCACGCTTGAGAGCGTATCGTATTTTTTCCAACTTCTCTGTTTCATCTTCCGAGAGCGTGTTCGCCCATTTCTCATAATAATCTGGCATCTTAACCGGCCAGTCTGCAAGAATTTTTTTCTGTTCCAGTGTTCCACTTTTTCGTATCCAGGCACTTGACCATTGCCAATCTTCTATCTTCTCAGCAAGCCCAGCTCGGACAGAATTGCGCTCTACATATCGACATACTTGGAGAAAGTAGTCATCACTTTGCACTGGAAATGACTTGAATCTTCCCTGATAGACGTGTCCATATCCGATGCTGTGGTAGTGTGCGTGGAAACGCTGGGTATGCGTATGAGTAATCCAGCGCATAAATTGTGAGAGATCCTCACCCGTTCTTGGGTACAGCACAAGATGCTAATGGTTCGGCATAATACAGTACGCAAGAATTCGCATATTGAATTTCTCTCCTCCCTCTAGAAGAATTTTCTCGAAAGCAGCATAGTCTTTTTCTTTCTGAAAAATCTGCTCCCGACCATTAGCGCGATTGAGAACATGATAAACAGTATCGGGGGCAGCGGCACGAGGAATGCGAGCCATTATATGTTCATGTTTAATTTTAATGCCTCTTCGGGCCTAGGCATGGTTTCAATATATACCAACTGCGCCTAAAAAGGTACCTGACCCCTTTTATTTCGCCCAGATGACATCAGAACCTCTATTGCTCAAGGGACACAAGTTCTCCATCGGTAATATTAAGCTGATCCAAAACCCAAATATGACGCGGATTAGAAGGGTCGTATTTCCCTACATCCCACCGACTCATTTCCGGAGTATTTTTAGCAACAGATTC
>JBBQYU010000001.1:0-60339 GCA_038208355.1 Candidatus Moraniibacteriota bacterium | reverse complement strand
GGCAAGCACACGGTGACTATCATTCTGACGGAAGGAAAGAAACACCATATCCGCCGTATGTTGTCGGAAGCCCATTTGACGGTAGAAAAATTGGTGCGTACCCGGATCATGGATATTTACTTAGGGGCGCTCAAATCCGGAAAGGGGAGGATTTTAGAAGGTGCCGCGCGCAAGGCCTTTCTCGAGAGTATTGAACTGCAAGAGCTTTCGTAAATAAACGCGCGTTCCAATAGCAAGCCGCCATCAGGGCGGTTTTTTTGTTTGTTGTCTTTTTTTCTTATTATGCTATACTCTCTATACCTGGGGGGGAGGTAGAGTATTTATTCTTTATCGTTTCGAGTATGAAGCATCATCACGACCACAGCAAGACGTTGATTAGCATGAGAAAAGCGCAGAGCCTGCTCAAGAAAATTGAGTCCATGATTGAGGAAGATCGCTATTGTGTGGACATTATGCAGCAGAATTTGGCGGTGATGGGGCTTTTACGGTCGGCCCATCAGATGCTTCTCGAGCAGCATCTGAGTTCTTGTTTTCGCGTCGCCATGGAGAGTGGCAGTAGCCAGAAGAAACAGGCCATGATTACAGAGATTTTGAAGGTGTCTCATCTTTCTCAAAAATAATAATATATTTTATGCCTCAGAAAAAGATTTTTATCCAAGGGATGCACTGCCGTTCGTGTGAGATTTTGCTCGAAGAGGAATTGAGCACGGTGCCTCAAGTGACGCGGGTGGCGGTCAACCATAGAAACGGCACGGCCGTCGTAGTCTACGATCAGTCTGCGCCGAGCGATACGCTTCTTACTCAAAAAATAAAACAGGCGGGCTATACGGTAACGGAGAGCCATACGGCTCCGTCGTTCTTTTCTCGGGATATCGAGACGTACGTGACGCTCCTCTTTGCTTTGGGGGGAGTATTTTTGGCGTATCTGGTAGCTCAATATTTCGGTTGGTTCAATATCTCGCTCGGTGGTGGCAGCCTGGACGCTTCTCGTCTTGGGTGGGTCCTACTCATCGGTTTGACGGCGGGTATCTCGACCTGCGCGGCGCTCATTGGTGGTTTGGTGCTCGGCGTGGCCGCTCGTTATAACGCGCTTCATCCGGAGTTGACTCTGACTCAGAAATTCACTCCCCATCTCTGGTTCAATACCGGTCGCGTTATCGGTTTCGGATTCTTTGGCGCTCTTCTTGGTATGTTGGGGAGCTTTTTGCAAACCTCGCTTGGTTTCTCAGCCTCGCTAGTATTTTTTGCCGGTCTCGTTATGCTCTTTTTGGGATTACAGCTTTCTGGCATTTTTCCACGATTACAGCAGATTGCCTTACCAAAAGGCTTGAGCCGTTTTTTTGGCATTCAGAAACGTAAAGATAAAGAGTATAGCCATACCGGTTCTTTTATTCTCGGAGCCTTAACCTTTTTTCTGCCCTGCGGATTTACTCAGGCCGTTCAGCTCTCAGTCATTGCTTTGGGGAGTGGTGTTTTGGGGGCACTGGCTATGGCGACGTTTGCTTTGGGGACTGTGCCAGGGTTACTTTTGTTGGCCGGCATTGGCACGGTGGCCCGCGGAGGGGCCAAGCAGGCCTTTTTTGCAGTCATTGCTTTGCTCTTGATAGCTTTTGGCCTCTTTAATATGTCCAACGGGCTTCAGCTTTTCGGCATTACTTTGCCGACGTTAGGCGGTGGACAGTCGTCAGGGGCAGCACTCGCCGAGCCAACCAAAGGCGCTCCGCTTGAGCAGGGCGTCCAGATTATTCGGATTACTCAAGATGCCACGGGGTATCAGCCAAAAAATTTACCGAAGCTTCAGGCCGGGGTGCCTGTGCGTTTGATTATCGACTCGCAGGATAGCTATACCTGCGCTTCGAGTTTTGTCATTCCGCAGTTGGGTGTTCAAAAACGTTTGAAGTTGGGAGAAAATATCATCGAGTTTACCCCTACCGAAAGTGGCAGCATCCCGTTCAGTTGTAGTATGGGTATGTATAGGGGCGTTCTCCAAGTAAAATAACAACACATAATTATGAGTACGAGAAAACAACTGAGTATCGAGGGTATGCACTGTTCGTCCTGCGCGAACATCATCGAGCGGTCGCTCATGAAAGTTCCCGGCGTCGAGCAGGCCAACGTGAACTTTTCCGCCGAAAAGGCGTCTATTCTTTTCGATGAGCAGGTTTCGGGTACGGACGTCCTCATACAGGCCATTGCCCAAGCCGGTTACACAGCAGAAGCCGTGGATGTCAAGGATACCGGATACGAAACGCGTAAACACGAGAAAGAAAGCGCCACGTACTTCAATAAATTTATATGGAGTTTCGTTTTGAGTGTGCCGATGCTTTATTTTATGCTGCTTGATTTTTTCAGTTGGTTGCCCGGAGAAAAAATGTTGGCGCCGTATGTCGGAATACTTTCACTGCTCCTTACCATCCCGGTACAGTTTATTATCGGAGCAGGTTTCTATAAAGGAATGTGGTCGTCTCTAAAGATGAAGACATTCAACATGGACAGCCTAATCGCTATCGGGACTTCGACCGCGTTTTTCTTCAGTCTCTATAATTTCGCGACGTATGTGTCCGCTCATGGTTCGCTTATAGGGGTTGCCGGAGCGAAGATACCGGATCTCTATTTCGAAACGGCAGCCTACCTTATCACCTTTGTTATCTTGGGCAAGTGGCTGGAAATCCGTACTAAAGGAAAGACATCGGATGCCATCAAGAAGTTGATGGGGCTCCAAGCGAAAACCGCTCGTGTCATCCGCAACGGAGAAACGAAAGATATCGCTATTGAGATGGTAGTGCATGGCGATATCGTTGTGGTTCGGCCGGGAGAAAAGATTCCCGTTGATGGAAAAATTACCAAGGGAGCGTCTGCGGTGGATGAATCGATGATTACCGGAGAGAGTTTGCCGGTGGAAAAGCAAGTCGGAGCTCTGGTTATCGGGGGAACGATGAATAAAGTAGGGAGTTTCGAATTCGAAGCGACGAAGGTGGGAAGCGAAACGGCGCTGGCGCAGATTATCCGATTAATTGAGGAGGCCCAAGGATCGAAAGCGCCTATTCAGGGGTTTGCTGACGCTGTTTCCGCGTGGTTTGTGCCGGCCGTCATCGGCATGGCTCTCCTGACGTTTTTGGTGTGGTATTTCGCACTGGGAAGCACTCTCTCGTTCGCGCTCATGGCCTTTACATCTGTTATTGTTATCGCGTGCCCGTGTGCGCTCGGATTGGCTACGCCGACATCGCTTATGGTAGGCACGGGCAAAGGTGCCGAATACGGCATTCTTATCAAAGGCGGTGAAGCTTTGGAGGCGGCCAGTAAGATTTCCGCTGTTATATTTGACAAGACCGGGACACTGACCAAAGGCAAGCCGGAAGTGACGGACATCTTGTCGCTTGGCGCCATGGAAGAAAAAACGATACTCGGTGTGGTAGCCAGTTTGGAGAAGTTGTCCGAACACTCTCTCGCAGAAGCAATTTCTCTGTATGCCAAAGAGCAAGGGGCTGTTTTTGAAGAAGTGCACAATTTCAAGGCTGTTCCTGGACATGGCGTAGAGGGCGAAGTGCGCGGAGTGACCTATTCTTTTGGTAATCGGCGGTTCATGGTGGATACGTTGGGACACGCGGTGGATACGGTCGAAGACACCATGGCGCGTTTGGAAGAACAGGGGAAGACGGTGATGCTCTTGGCGACCAAAGAAGGACTCTCTGGGATTGTGGCAGTGGCGGACACCGTCAAAGAGACCTCTCGTGAGGCGGTAGCGAAATTGCAGAAGATGGGCATGGATGTCTATATGATTACCGGCGATAACGCCCGGACGGCCAAGGCTATTGCGGCCCAAGTTGGCATTGGTGAAAACCATGTGCTGGCCGAAGTTTTGCCAGAAGATAAAGCGAACGTTGTAAAACTTTTGCAAGAGGGCAATACAAAAGAAAACAACATTTTATTTGAAAATTTAAAATTGAAAATTGAAAATTTTGGAGCGAAGCGACGTGTGGCCATGATAGGTGACGGTATCAATGATGCGCCAGCGCTCGCCCAAGCCAACGTTGGCATCGCTATGGGGAGCGGTACGGATGTCGCCATGGAAGCGGCGGATGTCGTCATTATGAAAAGTGATCTGAATGATGTGGTGGTGGCATTTGAGCTCTCGAAGGAAACGATGGGGAAAATTAAGCAGAATATGTTCTTTGCCCTGTTCTATAACGTCATCGGTATTCCTATCGCCGCGCGTGTGTTCTTTGGGATTGGCTTGGTGCTCAAGCCGGAATTGGCGGGGCTCGCCATGGCGATGAGCTCGATTTCGGTGGTGAGTAATTCGCTTCTCTTGCGGCTCTTTCGACCGAGTAAACGCAATTACATCTCAATCCTCGCTCCGTTTGTCATGATGGCCGTATTTACCTTTGGGTTTTATACTTTTGCCAGGTTCAGTTCCAATATGGAGAATGACGCACTCAGTATTTCTCAAGACAGTATTTCCCAAGAAACAACCCAGGATGATTCTCGCCTGGTCGCTTCGGTACTGCCTGAAAAATTCGTTTTGCCAGTCGCTTGGAAGGATTATGGGAAACGTTTGGTAACCACGGGAGTGATTGACCAAGAAAAGCTGGCGACTCTCTCTCGTACTCGGGGCGGTTTGTCGGAAGAGGAAAAGAAGCTGCTTACCGAGACGGACAATGGGGAGATAGTTATGACAGCAGAGAATTCTGGGATACTTCTGAATCTTTTTTGGGCGTTCGGTTTGGCCAATAAGAATCAGATTTTGGAAAAGGGACCGATGGCTGATCCGAAGTATGGCGGAGCGGGCAGGTTTGCTTCTACGGGTGGCTGGACGCTCTCTCGGGGTGATGTTATGACGCATTACAGCAAACATGCTTTTGTCATGCTGACGCCGGCCGAGCAGGCCACGGTTGACCGTGTGAGTCAGGGAATTTTCCGGCCGTGCTGTGATAATTCGACGTATTTTCCAGATTGTAATCATGGTATGGCGATGCTTGGGCTGCTGGAGCTGATGGCTGGACAGGGAGTATCCGAAGGAGAAATGTACCGCGTGGCGCTTCAGGTGAACTCATTCTGGTTTCCGCAGACCTATTTGACGATTGCTAAGAATTTGGAAAGCAAGGGGGTAGACTGGCAGGATGCGGATGCAAAAATAGCCCTTGGAAAAGAGTATTCAAGCGCAAGTGGCTACAGGAAGGTGTTGGTCGAAACCGATCCCGTAGAGCAGAATCAGGGTGGGGGGAGTTGTTAGATACAAAATGATTATTTCTAAACAATAACCATATGAGCAAGACACGTTCTTCATCTCGGGGCCAGGCAAAGAAAAAGAAAGTCATTCTTTCTCTTCTGGCCGCTTCAGTCCTCATTGTGGGCGCGTATTTTTTCACCGACAGAAAAGCGCCGTCACCGGAACAGGCTACCTTAGGAGGAAAAGAGATTATCGTGTATAAGACTCCGACATGCGGGTGCTGCGGTGTCTATGTTAGCTATCTGAAACAGAAGGGAGCCATCGTCAGGATGGAAAATTTGGCAAATCTTGATGACATCAAGAGCCGCTATGGTGTCCCTGCCAATCTGTTGAGTTGTCACACCTCAGTCGTAGACGGCTATGTTGTCGAAGGTCATATTCCACTTGAAGCGATAGAGAAGCTTATGAGTGAACGACCGGAAGTAAAAGGTATCGGACTCCCAGGAATGCCATCCGGTACTCCCGGTATGCCTGGCCCGAAGACTGAACAGTGGGATATCCGTTCGTTTACCGATGAAGGCACCACCGCTACGTTCGCTCGTATCTGAATAATATAGATGCTATGAATAGGTATATTTTTGTGGCCGTAGCAGCCTTTCTGGTGGCTTTCCCGAAGGTTGCTCTCGCGCACTGCCCGCTTTGTGTGGTCGCTACCGGTGGACTGGCGTTGTTGGCCGCTTCACTGGGACTGTCGAGCGCCGTAGTAGGAATCGTGAGTGGCGCCTTCGCTTTCGCCATGGGGCTCTGGTTTGCTCGTCTTATCAAGCGCAAGCGCGTGCCCTACCAAGATTGGCTCGTTACCGCGCTCGTATACGTTACGACAGTCGCTCCACTTATGCCGCTGGCTCGGGAATACAAGCCGCTCTTCATACCGTTTATCGGAGAATACGGGACGACCTATGCCATCAACCTTCTTCTTCTTGGCGCCGCACTCGGAGCCGCAGTCGTTCTCACTGCACCGCCGTTGAGCCGTATGATGACCCGTCTCACGCAGAAGCACATCGCCTTTCAGCAGATTATCATTATGGGGGCCTTGCTGATAACGGTATCAGCAATCGTCGAAATCATTATCAATTAGCATGCGATATGGAAAAACAAGCAATCAATTCATTTGATGATTTGCAAAAGAAACTCGCGTCATTTAAGGAAGAACATGGCGCGGATCTTTCTTCCGGCGAAGATCTCTCAATTGCTGTCATGAATCTCATTTCACTGGAGGAGCATTTTTTCTTCAGTGCCATGAAAACAGATAAGGGAGAATACCTTGACTCTATGGAGGAGGTGCGCGAGATACGCAAGGCGATGCTCAAGCGGCTCTTGCCCGAGAACGAAGGAGAATCATGGTGTGTCTCCAAGCACTTGTTGGCAGCCTCGATGCGTCTGATGGAAGTGGGGACAAAATATCGCTCCGAAGGTAAGAAGGAAGACGCTCAAGAGCTCTTTGAGCGGGCATACAAGCTGTATAATCTCTTTTGGGCGATTAAGCTGAAGTTGGTTGATGTGGGAAGCAAGATGCCGAAAGAGAAGACGTTTTTCGGGAAAATAGAAGATATCGTCGCGAAGCTCGTAGATTGTTGCAAGGAGTGAGCGGGCATTCTACATGAAAGAAAGTGGAAAGAAAAAACGTAGTAATAGTAGATGGTATAATATATAACTAACTTCGTAATACTATAAACATATGATGTGGGACTATGGGTATGGACATTCATTTGGAACCTTCGGAATCTTCGGAGGAATATTCATGATTGTCATTTGGGGAATAATCATTTGGGGGATAGTGGTAGCGGTTCAGTGGTTAACCAAATCGGGGACACATGAATCAGGAGAAAGGACCAATAAAGCGATAGCGATTCTTGAGGAACGCTACGCCAAAGGAGAAGTTTCTCAGGAGGAGTTCGCAGAAAAAAAGAAAGACCTTAAGAATTAATAGATAAAAATATGAGGGAGATACAAGAAATGAATTATGGGTATGCCATAGAGTTGCCGATACCTTTTGCCGAAGCAGTGGCAAAAGTCAAAGAGGTATTCCAACCCCTGGGTTTCGGCGTGCTTTCGGAGATTGACGTACAAGAAAAGATGAAAGAGAAGTTGGGGAAAGAGATGGGTGCCTATGTCATTTTGGGGATGTGTAATCCCAAGCTGGCTGCGGCCGCCATCGATATCGAACCCAATATCGGCCTGCTTTTGCCGTGTAACGTCATAGTGCGGGAGACCGAGGGAGGAGCCGTCGTAGCTGCCCAGAAGCCGTCGATGATGTCGCAAGTGGTAGAGGCTCCTGGCATTGAAGCGATTGCCAAAGAAGCAGAAGAAAAAATTGTAGCCGCACTGCACGCAATCGAGAAGGGTGTTCTATGAAAATGATGGTCGCATTCTTGGTTGTTGTTTTGGCGGCTATGGAGGGAGTGACTTGGTGGGTATACCGCACCAAGGATGAGCCGAGAATCTTGCAGGAGACAAAACAGGAATCCGTTCTAGCGTCACAGCTCAAGCCGGTTTCTTCGGAGCAGAAGGAAGAGCCGGTAAAAGAAGATACGGGCGAGATTCCTGTTTCTTCTATCCAGTCTGTTTCCGAAGGGGTGATTACATATCCTATCATCACGGTGGAAGAGAAGAACGGAAGAACGGAACGGACTATCCATATAGGAGTGCGCCAGTATGCCTGGGATCCCGCCACGATCACTGCCAAAAAAGGGGAATTGGTCAGGCTTATTATTCACAATGCCGATGTCAAACATGGTTTGGTCATTCCCGACCTTGGAGTGGATCAAGATATTCCACCCGATGGTGCCGTCGTTGAGTTTCTGGCGAGTAAGGTAGGAACGTTCGAGTTTTTCTGTTCCGTGTGGTGCGGGGAGGGGCACGTGGAGATGCGCGGGAAGATAATGATTGAATAAGAAATTATGGATCATTCAATGCACCCTCATGGTGGTCAAACTATGGAGCATACGATGAAGCCTGCAGGTGAAATGACCTGGTGGGAGAAATTCAAGATGAGCATGACCATGAGCATGGGGATGGAACACAGGGGGCTGGCAGGACGAGAAATGGCCAAACTTATGGAACTTGATATCCGCAACAAATTTTTTGTCGCGCTTGTTTTTACGTTGCCAATCATCGCCTATTCTCCGCTTGGTGAAAAAATATTCGGTCTTATTTTACCGTCGCCGATTCCTGTGCCATGGCTTCTTTTTATTCTCACAACGCCAGTCTTCTTTTATTCTGGTTGGATTTTTCTCTATTCGACATATAAGGCATTGCAAGTCCGCGCATTGAATATGGCGGTTCTTATCGCCGTTGGTATCACTGCCGCGTATGCATTCAGTGTTTTCTTGACGATCAAAGGCAGCAGTGATTCCTTTTACGAAGCAGCGGCTATGCTCATCACCTTTGTTCTCTTTGGACATTGGATGGAAATGAAATCGCGTCGCGGGACAACTGATGCTTTGCAGGCTCTTTTTGCATTAGTGCCACCACAAGCGAGAGTGTTTCGAGATAACAAAGAGATGTTGATATCGACCGCAGAGGTTCTCCTGGGTGATATTGTTATTTTAAAGCCAGGTGACAAGGTGCCTGTCGATGGCGAGATTATTGAAGGAGAAACATCAATTGATGAATCATTCGTTACTGGTGAGTCATTGCCTGTGGTGCGTAACATAGGCGACAAAGTTATCGGAGGATCGATCAACCAAACGGGCTCGGTCCGATTCACCGCAACCAAAGTTGGTGAAGATACAGCTCTTGCTCAAATTGTGAAAATGGTAGAAACGGCCCAGAATTCCAAAGCACCCGGTCAGAAATTGGCTGATCGTTTTGCAAAATATCTTGTTATTGTTGCGGTTGGGGGAGGACTTCTGACATTCGGGATCTGGTACTTTGTTCTCGGGGCTTCATTCATGGTAGCCATCACATTCGCTATTTCCACCGTGGTGATTGCTTGTCCTGATGCGCTCGGATTGGCGACACCGACTGCCGTGGCTGTTGGAACGGGGCTGGGTGCCAAACACAATATCCTTATCAAAGATGCGGCGACCCTTGAACAGATGTCAAAAATTCAAGTGGTGGTGCTGGATAAGACGGGTACGCTCACCCTCGGCAAGCCGAAGGTTACCGATATTGCCGTTGTAGAGGGGTTTGATGAGGATGAAGCGCTTCAGCTTGTTGCTGCCGCAGAAACAAAATCAAACCATCCACTCAGTAATGCGATTTTGGAAGAACTAAAAACAAGAAAGCTTGAGGTGCCGGCTCAAATTGAGAAATTCGAAAATATATCTGGACTTGGAGTAAAAGCGATGGTGAACGGGAAGAGTGTGCTCGTCGGTACTGCGCGACTGATGAGGGAAAACGCGGTAAGTCTTGGGACTCTTGAGCAAACAATGACTGCATTTTTAGAGAAGGGGGAAACTATTATGATTTTGGCAGTTGATGGCAGGGTTGCGGCGGTAGTTGGTGCCGCCGACCCTATCAAACCAAATGCCAAGAGAGCCGTTGAAAAGCTTGCCGAGGGAGGCATCGAGACCGCAATGATTACCGGAGACAACAAACAAACAGCGGAAGCGGTGGCGAAAGTGCTTGGTATTACACGTGTGTTTGCTGAGGTGATGCCGGAGGACAAACAAAGGTACGTCAAACAACTTCAGGATGAAGGCAAGTTTGTAGCCATGGTGGGTGACGGCGTAAATGACGCTCCTGCGCTTGCAACCGCTGACATTGGCATTGCTATCGGTGCTGGCACTGATGTGGCCATTGAAACGGCAAAAGTAGTCCTGATGAAATCCGACCCTGCTGACGTAGTACGTGCTATTCGTCTGAGCCAGGCAACGGTCAGAAAGATGAAACAGAATCTTTTCTGGGCGTCAATTTATAACCTTCTCGCCATCCCCGTTGCCGCCGGCGTGTTTTATCCGGCTTACGGCATTGCTCTTCGTCCAGAAGTCGCAGCGCTTCTTATGAGCATCTCTTCTATCATTGTGGCCACGAATGCTGTTTTATTGAAACGAGCCGAACGAGAGCTTCTTATCGTGTAAGTTTTCCCTGGCAATTATTTTAAAAAAGTGAAATATTTTTGCGCTAAGCATAGTCGCGTAGTACAGATATGAGAATAGAAATAGGGTTGCTTTTTCCCTAAAGACGTGCTATAATGGATGTACAAGTGAAGAAACGGGTGCTCGAGCGGGTACCCGTTTTTTCTTTTATTTCAGCCTTTTATGAACCAAAAAACCACTCAAAAAAAGAATATGCCGCCCTTTGGACGCGTTGCCACAAAAGTGGTGGATGTGGCGTCTTTACGGCTTTCCCCCAACGTTTTTTATAACACACTCTTGGGCCTGAGCTTGGTGGTGACAGGACTTCTTTATGGAGCCTCGCAGCATGTCGCTCATATACAGAGCCAATCTTTCCCGGTGTTTAATCGCCAGGCCATGCTCGCACAGCGAGTGCAGCACATGGTCTCCGGTTATCCGATAGAAGCGATGACTCAGATGATTGCCCAACAGAATAAAACGACAGCTGCTTTTTTGGTAGGAATTGCCAAGAAGGAAAGTAACTGGGGTAAGCGCGTGCCCGTCGATGAGAAGGGTGCTGATTGTTACAACTACTGGGGCTACCGTGGAGCAGGCAGTCGCGGCATCGCCATGGGTCATGGTTGTTTCGGCAGTCCCGAAGAAGCCATCGGTATCGTGGGCGGTCGGCTGGATACTTTCGTAGAAGAATACAAATTCAAAACGGCCGCTGAACTGGTAGTGTGGAAATGTGGTTTTAGTTGTGAAGGACACAGCAACCAGAGTGTCAAAAAATGGATTGCCGACGTGGGCTACTACGTCCAGAAAATGAACAAGCGGTAAGCGGCTGCTGTTTTGAGACTTCTGGCTTTACAAAAGCAAAAAAAGGTGCTATAATGTATACAAGTGGGCTTACAAAAGCCAAAAGCAAAGAACGGGTGTCCCCGTTTTTTGCTTTTTTTAGCCAAAAAAAAGAGCTATGCTGAAACGAAACAACAAAATTACTCGAAAGATTTTTATTATCCTTCCGCTTTTGGTTGTTGGCTTGGTGTCTTCATTTACTTTTGTTTCTCCTGCTTTGGCCAGCGGGATTACGCCGGCCGCTGTCATCGAGCTCACTAACCATGCGCGCATCACCAACGGACTGGGGACACTGACGGAAAATACCAAGCTCTCTCAAGCGGCGAGGGAAAAGGCGGAGGATATGATTAAGAATGATTACTTCGCGCATACGTCTCCCGCAGGACTTGATCCGTGGTACTGGGTCAAAAAGGCGGGCTATGCCTATAAGGCGGCTGGAGAAAATTTGGCTATCAACTATACAGATGCTACAGCGCAGGAGAGCGCGTGGATGAAGAGCAAAACCCATCGAGCTAATATTCTCAATACCAACTATCGCGAGACAGGTGTGGCGGTCGTGGAGGGGAAAATCAACGGACAAAAATCCATCGTGACCGTGCAGCTGTTTGGTACGCCGATGTATGCGGTCGCCGACCAACAGAAGACGGCTGTTCCACCGGCCGTGAAAGCGCAGGTGCCGGAAATCAAAGGGGTGGAATCTGAAGAAGCGGCTTCACCGAGCCAGCTCGTCCCTGAGTTGACCAACATTTCCGTCGCGCCACTGGCAAAGCAGGTCAAACGTTTGTCCGATACGGCCGAGCAAGGGATTGCCAGTCATGCTGAAGGGTGGTCCGAGGCCAGCTTTCTGGTCGCTGTCACGCTCTTGATTGCGTCTTTGTTTGCTGGGCCGCTGGCACTTCTTTTTCAGGCTTATCGACTGTCATTTTACAGTCTGCGAGAGAAGGGGAAAGTGGAGGAAACACTGGTAAAAAAGGCTATTTCTCCTACGGCTTCTGTTGCTGTGGCAGTATCATCAAACGTGTCGAATCAGAAAAGAGTATCGCACGCTATGACTTGAGGGTAAGAGAAGACATCAGAATATTTTCAAAACAAGGCGTCAGCCTTGTTTTTTATTCAGGTGATATTTTACCACGCTTGACGAAATGGCTATAATCGGCTATTATATCTGTCGGTACGTTAATCGTGACGTTCCGTCAACAGGAGTTGTAGCAATGAAAAAAGTTCTTTTCAAGGGCGTGTGGGCAGGGGTTTTGTTTGCGGGAATCATCGCCACCGCACAGGCCACCCCAATCATGCCGGATTTTGCCAGTGTGCCGACAGGCTGGACGACGGATCGCTTTGATCCAAACAGCTTCCAGAACGTCGGGACCTATCAAGGGCGCGACAATGTCCTGGGTATTGGTATCACCTCAGCGGAAGGGTACTCAAATCGGCCGGGAGGCTATCAGAGTGCCTTTTACAACACGCAGGGGCGGCAACATGCGCTCACTGGTGGTGTCGGATCGGTTCTTTCGGCGGATCTCTATATCCCAGCATCGTGGGGTGACTCATCTCTCGGCAGTCGGCGCACCGATGTGTGGGGCGTGATGACCGATGGTTCTGCTGTGACAGACTATCCGATTATCGGGTTCACCAACTATGGAGGCACTCCCGTTCTCCGCGTCTGGGACGATACCAGCTGGGTCAATCTTGCCCTAGCCGTCGCCTACGATACGTGGACGGCGTTTTCCATGGAGTTCACCGGCTCGTCCTACGAGTATCGGATCAACGACACCTTGGCGTACACGGATGCGACCATCAACGGCTCGACCGGGTTCTCGGCTGGCATCATGCAGGCATACAACTTTTGCGGAGACGCCAGTCTCCAGGCCGCTGTCTGCTCGGACTATACTGCTCATTGGTCGAACACACCCACGTCGCAGGTTCCGGAGCCAGCCTCATTTGCTCTTCTGGGCATTGGACTGTTCGGGCTTGGTGCTGTACGGCTGTCTGGCCGGCGGAACGCAGTAAAAAGCTGATAACCATCAGTCAACGACTGACAACATCAGTCATCGGGTAGCTCTTTTCATGGGCTACCCGGTTTTTTTGTCAAAATTGGCCGCTTGACACGGAAGAGATAGGGGTTTAGCCTAAGAAAACAGAGTAGGAAAAGTCGTTCTATTTCAGGAGGTTTGCCTTAACAGGCTAAAAATAAAAACAAAAGTGATCTTCACGGGTGAGTCTTTCGTCACTATGATGAGTATGATGAAGACACAAAAATTTTGTTCTCTGAAGGCCGACGGAAGTTTGACAGTGTTTTCTGTTTGACTCCCGTCGGTTTTTTGTTTTTGAAAATATTTTGAGCGCGGGCTTTCGCAGAGGGGTCTGGTCTAAGACAAAACTCCTTTTCGGGAGCTGGCAGTTCAGAATAACCATTTAGGGGCAAGTAAAGAAACCCGCAGGCCATTCCCCGGCCAATCGTGTCGATGCGGAGGAGCAGTGTAAATAATAACGAACAAGGATATGAATAAAAAAATAATTATGAGTCTCTCGGTCATCGGCGCGGTAGCCGCGGTGGTGATCGGTGGAACGAGCGCGTTCTTCAGTGACACGGAGACTTCGATGGGCAATACCTTCACCGCCGGGGCCATCGACCTGAAGGTAGACAGTACGGCTACCTATAATGGTGTCTCTGTCGCTGCTGCGACTTGGGCTGAAAAAGATTTGGTTCCCACAGCCGATAAATTCTTCAACTTCGGTGATGTGAAACCTGGGGATAGTGGTGAAAACACTATCAGCCTGCACGTAATCAACAATGATGCGTGGGTTTGTGCGACGGTTTCTGGGCTTACCAATGATGAAAATGGCATCAACGAGCCAGAAGGCGAGGCTGGTGATACTACTCAAAGTGTGGGTGAGCTCCAGCAAAACCTTGTTCTCACCGTTTGGAGAGACAACGGTGCTGGTAGCGGAATCGCAGGCGACAATATTCAAAACGGAACAGAGGAAGTGCTCTATACTGGAGCTCCTCAGGACGATGTTTGGGCCATCTATGACTCAGCTACAGAAACAGGCCCCTTGGCCGGTGGTACCACTGGCTACCTTGGGGTAGCTTGGAGCCTTCCGATCGGGACCGGAAACGAAGTCCAGACGGACAGTATGACAGGCGATATCAGTTTCAATGTCGTCCAGGCTCGCAACAACGGAGCGTTTAAGTGTTCAGATGGAATCACCACCGTGGTTCATCAGGCCGGTCTTGAAACAGGTAGCAAAGTGACCGCCAATGGGAACGGGAAATGGTTCTTCTACGATGACACCAATGACACTGTCATGATCATTGATCAGTTTAGTAGTACAGGTGGTCAAAATCATATGGAGTCCGTCGCTGGGTCAGGGGGTGCCAAGATGGTGCTCGGCTCAGAAACTGATCCTCGGTATAATATTGCTACCTACAAGTATAAGGACGTGAAGTTGAGTAATATCAATACGCTGAAGTATCGTGTCTATGATCCTTCAGTCTCAGGTGGATCACCATACCTCAACTTCAATATTGACTTTAACAATAGTGATACCTGGCAACGACGCTTAGTACAATCTTCAGCCACTATACCAGTTAGTACCTGGACCGAAGTGGATGCTCTGGCTGAGATGTGGCACTTGTCAGGAGGAAATTGGCCAGTGGGATCAACCACGACCGTACCTTTCTCAGGTTCTACAAATCGAACATGGTCTGCTATTGTGGCTGATTACCCGAACGCAGAAACTCGCTCTACTGATTCCTGGCTTGGTGTTCGCGTTGGACACCCAGGACCAACTGGTGAAGAGGGCGTTGTTGATTGGATTCAGTTTAACTCGGAGAAGACTGATTTTGAGAACTAACTCGTAATCATTCAATAAATCGTTATGAACAAGAAAATATTAATTAGTCTGAGTACGATTGCTGCGGTGGCAGCGGTCGCAGTCGGGGGAACGAGAGCGCTCTTCAGCGACACGGAGACGTCCAATGGGAACATCTTCACCGCTGGTGCCATCGACCTCAAAGTGGACCACACCTACGCCTCGTATGATGGCCAGGAATGTGTGGGAGAATGCACCGAAGAAGATACAGATCTTATCGTGAACGGCGGATTTGAAGACCCAAATCTCTCAAATGGTCAGTGGCAGGTATATACAGGCACTACTGTTCCTGGTTGGGCTGTTGTGGGCGGTGCCGGTCTTGAAATTCAAGACCATGCAGCAGGCAACCCCCACGGAGGCAGCCAGCTCGCTGAGTTGGATAGCCACGGAGCCGGTAGTCAGTCAACGATAGAGCAGGTCATCAGTACGGTACCTGGCCAGAAATATCGGTTGACTTTTTGGCACTCACCGCGACCAAATAATGGTCCTGCGGGAGATAACACGATTGCTTGGACGGTTCTCGTAACATCGACAAGCGGTGTCATGATAAATAGCACCGTTGAAAATTCATCAATCGGCGGATCGGCTACCTCGTGGACACAAGAGACGTATAACTTTATTGCACTCGACACCCAGACAACGGTCAAATTTGCTGATGCTGGGAACCAAGCAGATACCCTTGGTGGCTATCTTGATGACATTGCGGTACACGCTTTGAACTGTACGCCCTTTGCGTACACAAATGGTGGAACGTGCACCCTCTGGGGTGAAAAGGACCTCACTCAAGGAGATACTTTCTGGAATTTCACCGATGTGAAGCCGGGGGATTATGGCACAAACGTCATTTCTCTTCATGTTTACACCAATGACGCTTATGTCTGTCTCCTCCCGACCAATATTCAGGACGACGAGAATGGTCTTGTTGATCCGGAAGTAGCTCTCGGTGATGATGCTACAACCGGCGAGCTTTCAGGCGAGCTCCAATTCTTCGTCTGGAATGACAAGAATAACAACGGCGTCTTCGACGCTCCGACCGAGGATGTCTTGGTCAATGCGGGTACGCCGATGCGTAGTCTCAACACCATGATTCCGCTGGCGCTCTCAAGCCCGGCGCCGATTGATTTCGTCGGCTTCACCTGGTGTGCGGGAACCCAGACCGGTCCATCGACCAGTTCGGATACGCCAGCCGTCAGTTGTGATGGCAATGGTATGGGTAATAAGGCCCAGACCGACAAGGTCATCTCTGACTTTGTCGCCTACGCGGTGCAGCAGAGAAACAATAGCGAGTTCTCGTGTGATCAGGTTGACCTCACGCCCGCAGTGGCCGCAGACAGCGCGCCTCACTAATAGAAAATCCTGACGTTCAGGCTTTTTACTCCCGCCTTCACATGGAAGGCGGGAGGATAAAGGTCTTATCGTGTATTAAAAAAGAGACCGAAGCAAAAACTATGGCGCAAGGAACATCAGACAGAATATTCAAGGTCTTGGCCTATCTCTTCTACGCAGCTATTGCGCTCGTGGCGGTGGTACTCATTGCGTCGGCGGTGCCGGTGCCCGGAGGCATCAAAACCTATGTGGTGCAGTCGGGGAGTATGGAGCCGGCTATCAAGACCGGAAGCGTGGTAGTGATAAAGCCTATGGCTGACTATCGTGTAGGCGACGTCATTACCTTTGGCCCCAAGAGCAAGGGAAAGACGCCGACCACCCATCGCATCATGGAAGTGAAAGAGGGCGGATTTGTTACACGCGGTGATGCCAACAATGGTGAGGATATGCGCACGGTCAGTCGCTATGAGATTATCGGCAAAGTGCTCTTCTCTGTCCCCTATATCGGCTATGCCGTCGCTACGGCGCAGCAGCCTTGGGGCTTTGGGTTGATTATCGTTATTCCGGCAGTACTGATTATTTATGAAGAAGCGCAGAAGATTCGGAGAGAGCTGAAGAAAAAAGCGGATTACAAACGTCGAGTAGAAAAGCGCCCTGCCCCGTCGAATAGCACTGAAGGTGCTCCTGCGAAGCAGGATTCGACTGGGGAAGAATCTTAAGCCATAGGTATGCTGAGTTTTACAGAGTAAAGATGAAAAAACGACCGTCTAAAAAATATCAGTCAGTGATTACCAAGCGCATTCTGCAATCGATGCGGAAGGTGACGATGGCCTTTTTGGTGCTTGTTTTGTTTGTGGGGGTGACGCGAATCGGTGGGACGAACGCGGGATTTTCTGATATTGAAGAAAGTACGGGTAATTCTTTCACGGCCGCCAGTCTCGATGGGCGGGTCAGTTACCTCGAACAGTTCTTGGTGACAGGTATGACGCCAGAGGACAATCCCAGTCAGAATATGACCTTTAAGAACGAGGGCGGCCTCGATTTTCAGTACCAGGTGAAATACCGCAACACGGGAGGAGATATGGGGCTTTGCAGTGCCCTCCTTTTGACCGCCAAGCGTGGTGGCACAGTGGTGTATGATAAGCTCCCCCTCAAGGACTTTGATAGCGCCAGCATCGCGGGCAGCCCCTATACTATCCCTGTTTTCGGCCAGGACAAGTGGAATTTCGCGCTCGAACTGCCTGCCGATGCCGGTGGTACGCTTGAGAACAAAAATTGTAGTTGGAATTTTGATCTGCACGCATGGCAGACGAACTTGCCTGATGATGGTACCGGTTTTGTCGATACGGAGACGGCGGGCGTCCATAGTGTGACGACCGGCGAATGGCTGACCGCGGGCGATGTGGTGTTGAACGAGGTGATGTGGATGGGTTCGACGGTGAATTCCCATGATGAGTGGATTGAGCTCCGCAATATGACGGGGAGCGCTATCCCGATTGCCGGCTGGAAGATCGAGAATGCTTCGTCGGTGAGCGGAGGAATACTGACAATACCAAGTGGAAAATTCATTCCCGCCCACGGATATTTCCTGATTGCTAATTATGAAAAAACCGATGCCAATTCAGCGTTAGACGTTGCTCCTGATTGGGTAACGACCAATGTAGAACTCAATAATACTGGGAACGGAAACCTGGTCCTGAAGAGTAACACCAATCTCGTCATCGATAGCGCCCTGGGCGCTCCGAATTGGGCGGCAGGGAACCATGGCTCTAGTACGCCATTTGAGCAGTCTATGGAGCGTAATGATATTCCGGGTGATGGTCTCCTGGTTGGAAGCTGGCACGCCTGTGTCTCGGGTGCGGCCAATGGTGCTCCGTACTGGGACGCTGTGGGTAATAACTATGGCACGCCGAAGGCTGCCAATCTTTCCCCGATTGTGCTCAATGAATTCGTGCCCAATCCAATTGGTGAGGATGACGCTAGTCGTCCAAATGGCGAATGGATTGAACTTTACAATATCCTCGACACCCCGATTGATGTGACAGGCTGGTACATCACCAATGCCGCTGGCGATCAGATTGTGATTTCGGCCGCCAATACGGAAAGTGGCGATACGCTGGTGCCCGGCCATGGCCAGTTGGTGGTCTATCTCGAGCAGAAGTTCCTGGATAATGATGCGGATACCCTTTCGCTTTACAACCCACTGGCAGTGGATGTTGCGACCGACGATGTGCGAGAAGATACCGTGAGCTATACTAACGCGGGCGCCCTGCCGGAAGGCAAATCGTTCGCTCGTTTCCCTGATGGTGAGGGCATCTGGATCGATCCAGAGGCTACGCCGGGCAAAGAAAACGCAATGAACAAACAAGAGATGAGCGATTTCCAGTTGTTGACGTTTGATACCTGTTTTGAGAATGAAAAACTGAAGAAGGGTAATCGTGAGGCGATTTGTTCGCCTGTGTTCCTCCTGTATCTGGGCATGCTCAAGGAAGCGGATGACCAGAAGATAAATGATGATGTCATTTTGGGGATACTCGACCGCGTCCTTGATCGTGAGACCAAGAAATTGGCTGCGTTGTTGCAAGAGTCCGGAGCGTCTGACGAGACTGTGGTTCAAGATACAGGAACTGTCCCGTCCGAAACCGAAGTTCCTGTGGTTACGGGTACGGAAACGTCTGGAACGCCGGATACTGTGGCTGGCAGTGTTCCTGAGGAGATTCCGGTAGCAAAAGAAGAGCAAGTTATTAAAGAAACTCCCACGGAAACAACTCCGAGCGAAGTCACGGCAGGGGAAGAACCGAAGGCCGTCGATCAAGCGCCCCCGGCTGATGTGGTAGAACCGGTCGTGAAAGAGCCGGAAACCGCTCCGAGTAACGAATCATAGATCAACGATATGCGTATGCACAAGAACATTTTTATCGGCACCTTCTTCGCTCTCGCGTTCCTTGCGTGGGCCGAGCCGGTTTCGGCTGTCGATCCAGACTTGATCGATGTGATAGAAGTCATTGGTACCAACCCCTTTATCACTCATACCAATATCTTGCCGGGAGATGTGTTTATGGACAAGATGACCGTCCGGAATTTGACTGGCACTCCCCAGAATATCGTCATGAGTCTCCACATCGATCTCTCACAGGGGCTCGTACCAAATCCCCCTTTTGAGCTCGAGGAGCAGATTGACGTCACGATAGAGCGCGTGGGCTCGGGTCTCATCACGCTGCCCGGTGGTGGCACACACCAAACGCTTCAGGATCTCAGTGACACGCTCATTGACCTCGGCTCTCTCCCTGCTCTCGGAACGCAGGAATACAAGATTACGTTCATCTTCAATCCAAATGCCGGGAATGAATACCAAAATACAAAAGTGTATTTCAATGTTGCCATAAGCATCGATGTTCCGGAAGTTCATGCGAGTCTCCGGATTGAAAAGACGAATGATTCGGTTGGCGACGAAGCGCCGGGGAATGAGGTGCAGTATACGCTGCGAGTCACAGCACTTGATGACGATGTGAATGATGTCGTACTGACCGACCTCCCGCCGAAAGGTTTCGAGTATGTTCCTCTCTCCGGAAGCGGGGCTCCTTTCATTCATGCGTATGCTTCCCCGGGTATTTGGGATCTGGGTGATATGGCCGCCGGTGAAACAAAAACCGTGACCTATCGGACGAGAATCAGTGATACGCAGGATGATGGCCTTTATCGCGACCTCGCTTTTGCCCGCGGAGTTTCTCAGGGGAGTGGGAGCATCCTGGCCGTCGACCCGATTGATTCAGACAATTTCGTCGGAACACAGGTAGCGGTGGCAGTGGATGCAACTCCTACGGTCATCGTTCCGGCAGACCACGAGAACAAGCTCATAGAGAAGACGAAGAAAAAAATCCAGTATGTTCTCGGAGCTTCCACCTTGCCTTTCACTGGTGCCAACGGTGTCTGGCTTGCTCTCGCTCTCGTCCTTTTTGTCACCGGTATTGGACTTGCTTTCTTTGGGCGCCGATTGAAGAAAGAGAATGAATCTTCCAATAATTCCGTCCTTATGAAAACTCTTCTTTTTACTCTTTTTTCAGGGACTCTCCTTTTCATGGGGCAGGGCGCCAGTGCCGCCAGCCTGGCGGTACAGATAGAAAAACCGGAGGCAGTCGTCAATACTCCGAATTTCAAGATTGGTTTTGTCACTCTGGATATTCTTGGACGTTCTCTTACGGTGGAGTGCTACAAGGATAGCGATATCATACCGTTCGCCACCTATTCTCTCGATTCTACGTACGGCGGAAATTCGGGGGATTGCCAGGTGGATGCCACTGTCATACCGGCTGCCGGCGACTACACGTTTTATGTCAAAGCCGTGACGACCAGCGGTGATAGTGAGACGGCAACGAGTGTGACTGTTCCGGTCAAGCTCGTGGCGACACCTCCAGGCACGCCGTACAACTATGATCGCCACGATGCGTCCTGTCAGAATGTTATTACCTTCACGACGGCCAATGATGTTGGCAAGACAGTGAAAGTCGAGCTCTACCGTTCGTCTGCGACCACGTTTACGGCTGATGCCTCCACCAAACTCGATGAGCAGGTTATCGGATCAGATGTCGTCGGCAGTTTCACTGAAGCGGCTCCGGGCTGCAGTAATGACTCTTTCTACGCGTTACGCGCGGTGGATGCCTATGGTTTCGGATCGGACTTTGTCGGTGACAAAGATGTGCATGTCAACACACACACCGTGACGCACACCAAGACCAAAACTATCGAGACTGGTGGAGCAGCCCCCACCGGAGCCATTGCGGTATCCGGCCCAGCTGCCGAGGGAGCGGTAGAAGGAGCAGAAACGACCAATGGGGAGGGGCAGGGTGCTGTCACCAATGAATCAGCAGAGGGTGCTGTTTTGGGTGAAGCGACGGCCGTTGAAGTAGTGGGAAATTGGTTGCAGCAGCATCCCTGGCTTTCCGGACTGATGGCACTTGCGGTGTTGGTGATTGCTTATTTCATGTATCGCAAACGTCACAATGGAAAATCCAAACAATAGTCAGCGGAACTTCCTTTATGAGAGGGCGGGCATGGTCCTTGTGGCGATGTCCGTTTTTATCCTGTATCTGACTTTTGCGCCGGTCGTCCGGGAAGAGATCAAGTATCAATTTTCCGCCAAAGATAACAACCTGCCTGTTGTGACAAAAGAAGAGGAGATGGCGCAGGCTGTTCCATCGGCCAAGGCACTTGTTCCAGTAGATGAGGACTTCGGTATCGTTATTCCAAAAATTGGCGCTAATGCCAGGGTGATTGCTGACGTGGATTGGGAAAACTCCGCCGAATATCAGCGGGCGCTCACCCAAGGCGTGGCCCATGCCAGGGGGACGAGCTATCCCGGGGCAGCGGGGAATGTCTTTTTGTTTGCCCATTCGGGAGTTGACTTTTATGAGGCCAATCGCTACAATGCCGTGTTCTATTTGATAGGCAAGCTCAGACAGGGTGATGAGATATACCTCTTTCATAACCGGGAGAAGTTCGTGTACAAGGTGGTAGAGACGAAGATTGTTGCTTCCGACCAGGTAGAGTATCTGACGGGCGACGAAAGCACAAAGACACTCACACTCATGACATGCTGGCCGGCCGGCACGACGTTCAAGCGCCTTATCGTGATTGCGGAGCAGGTTTCAGATAATTAAACGCGTATGACATCGGCACAAGCATTGTTTGGACAAGCGGCTCTCTTTTTGAAGAAGCATGGGGTAGTCGTGCTGATCATTTTGTTTTTTGTGCTGGAGGCTGTATCGATGTCGTCTCTTTTCTGGCGCACACAGCCCGCGGACCAGGGGAGTGTTTCAGAACGCAGCACGGCGGTAGAACAGGTGGTATCGCCGCCAGTTGTGTCTGACAGGGTTCTGAAGATTTCGGAAATACACGGACCTCGCATTGATGTGGAGGCAGCGATGACGGTGGTTGAGGTGGGAGGGGCGGTTGCTACCGTTCGTTGCTTTACCCTGCCGGCAGGAATGTGGGTGTTTCTTTTGATAGTGTATGTGGCGCTTTTGGTATTCAATCTTACCTATGGGTTTTGGCAGGTTTCTAGTGGTCGCCCGCAATGGTTTTGGGAACTGCTGTATACGGTACTGTTTATTGTTGGCTGGTATGTATGGGATGGATGTCAAACGAATGTTTGGTTCCCTTTGTCTGTTATCAAGATGGGAGTGATTCTGTACGCTTTGTATTTGTATTTCTTCGATCAGAAGAGGAAGCGGTAAAGCCATGAGAAAAAATTGCCCAATAAAAAATCGAGCTTTTGAGGGCTCGATTTTTTATGTGGCTCGATAGGTTCTTTTTACAAGAGACCGACCTGGCCGAAGAAGGTGAGGGTAATCACCGGAAGGAGTGCGAGGAGAAAGGCCATCGCTACTTCTTCATTCTTGCTGGCTTCTACTGCGGCTACCTGGCAGGTAGGACAGTCTTGAGACTCAGTGGTCTCCATGGGCATTTCCATACTCATTTTGTTACTGTTTTTGCCTGTCCTCTTCGCCAGGCTATATTAAAAAGAGGCGGTTAAGAAAGAAAAAACGGGCTGCAGACGTGGACGTCTTCACCCGTTTTTCATTTCTTAACATATTCATTATAGCGCAAAAAAAGGGAAAAGTCAAGCCCCTGGAGTGAGTTTTGAAAAGCGGTACGCTTTGAGGTATACTGATGAATGTGGTTATCAGAAAAAATATATGAAATTGAAACAATATCTTTTCTTTGTTGGGGTTATGCTGGGTACGTTCACTCTGGCAGGCTGCACCACTCCAGAAGTTAAGAGCGATCCTGCTATCAAGAGTGATTTGAATTTTTATCCAGACACCAAGTCTTCGGTCAAAGAAGCATCGCCTACTCCGCCGCCTACCCCCGCCCCTCAACCAGTAACCAAGAAAAAAATGTACCAATACGCACCCGTTATGTCGCTTGACCTGAGTAAGGAATATACAGCGACCATCAAGACTGGTCTCGGAGATATCGTGGTGGCACTTGCTGCCAAGGCCACGCCAATCACCGTTAACAACTTTGTTTTTTTGGCCCGCGATAAGTTTTATGATGGGACTATTTTCCATCGCACGATTCCCGGTTTCATGATCCAGGGTGGCGACCCCGACGGTACGGGCATGGGTGGCCCTGGGTACCAGTTCAACGATGAGAAGTTTGAGGGCGAATACACGCGTGGTACGGTGGCCATGGCCAACGCCGGCTCCAACACCAATGGTAGCCAATTCTTTATCATGCACAAAGATACTCCGCTCCCACCGAGTTATGTTATCTTCGGCCGAGTTACTTCCGGTATGGAAGTGGTGGACCAGATTGCTACCGCACCGACCAAGCCGGGAGGTGAGGGCTCATCGCCGGTTACTCCTGTGGTGGTCTCGTCTATGACAATCACCGAGAAGTAGATTGGAAATGGAAAACCGCCTGCGGGCGGTTTTTTTGTGATAAAGCGTGGTACAATGAAAGAAGATTGAGCTGTTTTTATGCTGAAAAAAAATAACACGACATCGTTATATTTCTTTTTACTCGGAGTGCTTTTTTCTGCCTCTGTTCTTTTTCCTTGGGAGCGGGCGGCGGCTCAAGAGAGCTCTCTCTCGGAAGAGGCGTTGGCTGATTTGGTGAAGCCTTCGGTGGTGCGTATCGCGGAACACGTCACCGGGACGGCCAAGATTCCGGCTATCAAGGTGGATATTCGTCAGCGTTTGGTGGCGGTGATTCCGGACAAGTTTACTGAGGTACCGGTGGACGAATACCTTTCGGGTAGTGGTTTTGTCATTCATCCTGATGGCTATATTGCGACCAATTCCCATGTCATATCGCTCGAGACTATCAAGATAAGTTTGGCGTCAGAGAGTGCTCTTTCGGCGGTCTTCGAGAACGCTCTATATCTGAGTGACGCGGAAATGCAGACGTTCTTGAGTGATGAGAGCGGTGAGCGTTTTGGCCGACAGGTCGTGCAGTATGTCATTGATCACAGTGAATTTGATCTGGAGCATCAGATAGCGGTGCTGCGACCAGCTTCCCAAAAAACAAAAATTCAGGACTTGATAGCGGAGGGATTTCCTGCCGAAGTGATTGCCCTAAATGACCGGTTCATCGATGACGAGCGAGACGTGGCTTTGATCAGAATTGGTGAGCGTGGTTTGCCGGCCCTGCGTCTGGGCAACTCCCGCGAGCTTTTAGTGGGAAAGAAAGCCTTTATTTTTGGTTTTCCAGCCACGGCGGAAGTGAATGGGAATAATCCATCCGAGGCTACGTTTACTCAGGGCGTGGTGAGTGCTATCAAAGAGTCTACGGACAAGAGTTTTAGGATGTTTCAGACCGATGCCAAGGTGTCTCAAGGTTCGAGCGGGGGCCCGCTCTTTAATGAGCGCGGCGAAGTGGTGGGGATTATTACCTTCCAGACAGATGAATTGTCACGGTCAGCTGGTGATAATTTCGCCTTTGCTTTGCCAATCGATTTGGTGCTAGCCCAGGCGGCGGACGTCCGAATCCTCCCAATGGAAGGAGTCTATGGTATGTCTTTCAAACAGGGGTTTGCCGCTTTGTTGGAAAAGCACTGTGATAAGGCGGTTGTTTCCTTTGAGGAGGCTAAGCAGGCCAATCAGAATTTTCTGCCCGGACAGTATGTGGACCCCTACATCAGACGCTGCGAGGCGATGAAATTGGGTGGTGAGTCGCTTGATACGTACTGGGATGAATTTCGGGGCGGGGTGAATACTTTGGGGAATCCACTTTTGTATATAGTTGGCGGGAGTTTGATGTTGTTTGGAATTTTTGGGGCTGCGATTTTCTGGCTTCTCCGAGTGGTGCGTCGAGAGGAAAAAGAAATCGAATTTTTAGAGGACCGTTTGCATGCGGATGAGCGGGCGCTGTTTCGTCCACCGAGTTCATCTGGCCCGAAAACCGGCCCGAAAAAGAGAGTGTAGCAAAACAAAAAAAATGATTCAGTTTTATACTGTCGTGAAAAGTCGAGAGTTTCATCTCCCCATTCTTATCCTGGTGGTTATTTTGGTGGCGCTTTTTCTCTCGTGGCCGCTGCTGTATGCCGTGGCCATCATGATTGGTTTGGGTGAGCTTTTGTTCGAATCATGGGGCCGTTTGCGGATGAAGAAATGGAATCTGGATTATCTAGCCTTGCTTACTTTGGTGACCGCCTTTTTGCTTCACGAGTGGCTTTCGGGAGCAGTTATCGCACTGATGGTCGCTATCAGCGCTGCTCTCGAAGTCTACGGCACTCACCGGGCAGAAAAGACCCTGCGCGGATTGTTTGAAGCTTTGCCGAAAGAGGTGATGGTAGTGCACGGAACGGAGCGCGAGAGTGTGGCCTTGCAGGCTGTTAAGAATGATGATGTTTTGGAAGTGCGGCCCAATGAGATGGTGGCGTTCGATGGCTATCTGCTTTCCCAAAAGGCCCTGCTTAATGAAGCGACGCTGACGGGCGAAATGGAACCGGTAGTGTATGAGGAGACGCGTCTGTTGAAGAGCGGGAGTGTCAACGTGGGGGAAATGCTCCAGATGCGTGTTCGGGGAGATTTTGAACATTCCAGTTATCGCCAGATTCTTTCTTTGGTCGAGCAAGGGAAACGCCATCCCTCGCCTTTGTCTCGTTTGGCCGAGCGTTACAATATCTGGTTTTCGTTGTTTGCTTTGGCGCTTGCTTTGGCCGCTCATTTCTTGTTCGGTGGCTGGGAACGATTTTTGGCCGTACTGGTTATTGCTACACCGTGCCCGCTGTTGATCGCCGCTCCTATGAGTTTTATCGGGGGGCTGAACAAAGCGGCACGGAAGAACATCATCATCAAAAGTCCGTATGTCCTGGAGCTTTTGGCGAAAACCAAGGTCTTGTTTTTTGATAAGACGGGGACACTCACCTTGGGCGAGCCACGCCTCAAGAAAATCCAGCTGCTTGACTCGGGGCTGGACGAGGAGCAGGCCCTTAATCTGGCGGCTGCGTTGGAGTGGCACTCGTTTCATCCTCTTGCTCGTTCGTTGGTAAAAGAGCAGGCCCTTTCTCATGACCATCTTCCTCAGGCAGAAAACGTCGAAGAGCGGATTGGAGAGGGGATATTTGGGACTATCGATGGTAGCCGTTTCAGCGTGGTGAAAACGAGTAATATTGTGGCGGCTGGAATGGTGGTGGATTTGCTCCACGAAGAGAAGCCTATTGCCCGGTTCTTTTTTGATGATGAATTGAAAACGGATGTGCCTCAGGTCTTTGGATATTTGCGGGAGCGCGGATATCGCCTGGGCATCCTCACTGGGGATAAAAAAGAAAATGCCGATAGACTGTTTGGTGGATTTCGTTTGCCGGTCTATGCGCAGTGTTCTCCGGAGAAGAAGGTTTCTTTGGTCAAGCGCTATCAGCAGGAAGGTGAGCTGGTGGGGATGGTGGGTGACGGCATGAACGACGCTCCGGCCCTGGCCTTAGCCGATGTGGGGATTGTGTTTTCTGGTACCGAAAACAGCGCCTCACTGGAGGCAGCGGATGTGGCTATTTTGGGACGTGATGTGTGGCGTATTCGTGACGCGGTGCATATCGGCCGCCGCTCGTATCATGTGGCCAAGCAGAGTATCGTCATTGGTATCGGACTTTCTTCTTTGGGCATGGTCTTCGGCTTCTTCGGCTTCATACCGCCTTTACAAGGAGCTATACTCCAGGAGGTGATTGATGCCGTCGTGATTATCAACGCGCTCCGCTCGACGTACTGAAAGTAAAAGACATAATAAAAAACACCAAGCCTGTGTTTTGATGGGAGGTGTTTTTTATTTGTAGCGCAGAGCTTCCAAAGTATCGATGCGCGAGGCAGAACGGGCTGGGAAGACGCCGGTCATGAAACCCACGAAGGCCCCGAAGCCGATGACGGTCATAATGAACCACAACGGACTGTAAAAGAGACTGACTGATTCTCCGCCGAAGCGGGTGGCGATAGCATTGACGAAAAAATTGAGCACCTGGCCTTCGATGATACCGAGTACCACGCCACCCAAGGCCCCGAGGAACCCCATGAGAGTAGACTCCATGACAAACATGATGGAGATGCTGTTGCGTGAGGCTCCGATAGCCTTCATGATGCCGATCTCCTCAGTCCGCTCCAAGAGAGCGATGGTCATGGTGTTGAACATACCGATAGCCGAAACGATGAGGGCGATCATACCGAAGACCATGAGCACGATTTGGATGGCGCTGAAGACCTTGTTGGCCTGGTCAATCGTTTCCGAGATAGAAGAGGCGATATAGTTGCGGCTCTCCACTTCTTGGCGCACCTGATCGAGCACCTGGGTCGAGGCGCAGCGTACTTTGAGTTTTGTGTAACTGGTCAATGGAAAGCCGGTTAGAGAATCCAGTGAGAGGTAGACGAGGTTTTCTTCGCCGTCGACGACCCCGACAATCGTGTAGGTGTCTTTGGGAGCAAAGGAGTCTTTGCGGCTGACTTGACCGGAGGCGTCATTCTGGAACAGGGTGAGAGTGGCTGTCTGGCCAATCATGTCATCGGCCGTGGTATTGAAAACCTGTGCTACGGCCTTGGTAATCACGATGTTATGGGTTTCTTCGGTGGTAAAGAGGCGCCCAGTTATCACTTTTAGGCCCTCTGATTTGAGGAGTGAGGCTTGGGAGCTGACGGTGTTGATATCGAGGGTGATGTCGCCGAATTTTCCTTGGCCGGAAAGCTCCAGCACGGGGATAACGGCTGAGACGTTAGGGATTTCTTTCATGAGATTGATGGTGGTCTCATCCAGGACAGTGGGCCCGCCTTCTTTGCCACCCGTAACGTCGAGAGTGACCAGAGCATCCGAAGTGGTGATTTTTTGCAAGAGCGTGCGCTGGAGCCCATAACCGAGGGACACCAAAAAGATAATAGCCGCGATACCGACACTCATACCGAGGATAGTCAAAAGCGTTCGCATGGTGCGAGCCTTGAACATACGCATGGACAGTTTGAGGAGGTCGAAAAATCGCATAATAGAGCTTCGTTAGCTTTTAGCTGTATTTGAGGAGCATAATAATTTCTATCTCGCGCACGATTTTTTCGGCCGTGTTTTTGTGGAGGCCGACTCCGCCGGACGACACGCGGGCATCCAGGCGTTTCTGGATTTCGATTTGGCCGATTTTGCTTTCGAGACGGAGTTTCAGAATGGCCTGTAGACGGAGCTTCTGCTCTTCGCTTAGGGTGAGGTGGAAGAATTTGATGAGGTAATTCATCAGCGTGGTGGGGCCCTGTTCCGGAGAGGTTTTTATCTGTTGCGCCTGGTTGACGATTTCTTGGGTGCGCAGGGCGAAGGAATCGGCGCGCATCTTGTTCCACCCGGCCCCGCCTTCGTCGAGGTCGAGGTCGAGGTGGCTTCTGAAGGTCTCGGCGTCGATATTTCTAAAGAGCAGTTCTTTCATGAAGGCTTCAGCCATATTGACCTGCTCTTCGCTCAGTTCGGACAGGAGATGGCTTAAGAGTTGTTTGGCTTTGAATGGCACCAAAAGCACGTCAATCTGCTGAGGCAGCAGGCTCTTGAAGGAGGCCATCAGGGTTTTGAGCTCGTTGGATTCGGGGGTTTCCTCTATCACCGCCTTCTTCTTGGCTTCGTCCGGACGCTTTTCTTTGATCACTTCTTCCTTGATGATGCGGCCATCCTTCATGTAGATAATCCGGTCGGCATAGATCAGGTGCTCGGGGTTGTGAGTGACCATGATGATGGTCTTTTTATCAATCTCGTTCAGCTCTTTCAGAATTTTTAGCACGTTTTCAGCACTCTCACTATCGAGGTTTCCCACCGGTTCATCGGCCATGATGATTTCGGGGTTATTGACCAATGAACGGGCGATGGCCACGCGTTGTTTCTGTCCGCCGGAGAGTTGACTAGGGAACTTGTCGGCCTGCTCGGCGATACCGAAACGGCGCAAGAGCCCTATACCAACTTGTTCACGTTCGCGGGGAGCTTCGCCGCGGAAGACCTTGGGTAAACAGACGTTATCGAGGATATCGAGTGAGGAAATCAGGTAAAAGGCCTGAAAAATCATACCTATTTTGGTCTGATGGAGCTCGAGCTCTTCCTTTTGGTTCATTTTGGCGATGGAGGTACCCTGAATAGATACATCTCCATAGGTGGGAGACTGGAGGCCGGAGATAGAATACAACAGCGTCGATTTTCCGCAACCGGAAGGACCGAAGATGATGACGTATTCTTGGGGGTAGATAGAAAGATTCGTCTCCTCCAGCGCGCGCATTTCATTGGATTTCCCCTGGTTGTAGATGACGCGCAGTTTGTCGACGACAATAATCGGTTCGTTCATGTTTTTATTTGGTGATTGCCTTTAGCATAGCATATTTTTCTTCTTTTTTCGAAGTATCTGCGTTGCCTTTGTCGTTTTTTTAGACTACTATGGAAAAGTACTCGCGTGGTCAAAGAATATGCACCGGACTTCTACCGTTATCGTGTTGGGCATCATCCAGGTTATCATCCTGACACTTTTGGGGCTGTATTTTTATCGGTTGAAGCATCCGGCATCGCCACCACCGCCGGAGTACAACCTGCCTGCCGCGCCTGAAAGAGCGGTATCATTATAAAATAAATATATTTGCAGGCATGTTTACTCTCTTCTTCTCGGTACATGATTTTTTGAGTAGCCTGTTGGCCAAGCACGTGATTTTCGCTAAACGGACTCTTTTGATTATCGCTCACCTGGGTCTTTTCGGTATTCTGTTCCCTGGGTTGTATCGAAATTTTGGTCAGCTGGCCTTTTTTTTATTGCTCGGACTTCTCTTCTTGAGCCCGCTCTCGCGGATGACGCGTATGCCGCTCCTCCTACAGCTCATGGGTTTTCGTCGTGAGATTGGTATCATGATGGCTTATTTCGCCATCGTCCATGGTCTAGGGTATTTGCTTGATCCCCTGTGGTTTTCTCTGTACGTAGAGCCTTTTTTGCAGGGACGCATCCTTTCTATTGAACCGCGCTACTTATTTGGTTTTGTTGCTTATCTTTTGACACTGCCACTACTCATGACTTCCAATCGTTGGGCACAGCAATTGCTGGGAGTCCCGCGCTGGAAACATCTCCACCGCCTCGTCTATGGGCTTTTCATCTTTGTGGTCCTGCACTATTTTCTTATCCGCGGCCGCTACCGGGTGTCTGATCTCCTCCAGGCGGTGACTCTCCTTTCGGTCTACGGAGCAGTCAAGCTCTTGGCCTGGCGGAATTTTCTGTCTCCACTGGCCGATATCATGGCCGTAATTGGCAAACGCTACCGCGCCTACAAGACAGAGCGATTGACCGCCAGATTGTAGGCGAGCACGCTCCCGTTTATGTTTCTATGAAAACCATCTATGGCAAGCAGTCTTTTCGTGATACTCTAGAGTTAGTAAACTTTTGAAGCCTCACTCTCATATATGAATCGTTACTCCGTATCTTTTTTCTTTCTTAGCATCTTCTTGTTTTCTTCGGTAGCCCTTTTTGTCCCTCTGCCGGCCACGGCAGATGGTATCGTACCCTGTGGCCGGACCGTTGGCACACCAGAGGAACAGGCACCCTGTACGCTCTGTCATCTCATTGTGGGTGGGAAAAGAGTTATCGACTATGGCCTGGGTCTCATGACCTTTGCCGCTATCGCTATTCTCGTGGCCATGGCTATCTGGTACATCGTCTCTGCGGGAGATGAGGGCATGATGAGCACAGCCAAAGGCGGTATCAAGGCCGCTCTCGTCGGTGTAGTGGTGATGCTTTCAGCCTGGCTGATTGTCAGTGTTGTTTTGACACTTTTGGCTCGGGGCGGTACGGTGTCGGGCCTGACCAACGCCGCTGGAGGCCTGACTATTCAGTGTGATGTCACCTCTCTGGTGCCGGTGCCCTAGTTTTGGTATACTAAAAAAACGTAATTCTTTTATTATTATCACAGCCTTATGGAAAATATGTCGACAGAAAACACTACGCTGAACGCTTCGAAAACAGGAGCTCCTCAGGGGAGTATCGCCAAAGAAGCGCTGATTATTGCAAGCGCCATTTTGTTGGGCAGTCTGATTGTCGCAGGCGCGATACTTTCGGGTAGTCCCAAAGCATCAGCCCCGACTGCTCCGACTGATGTGGTGGCGAACGGGGACACTCCGGCCCCGACTGCTGCTCCGAGCGCTGCGGCGACCACCTCGCTCGATGATGATCCGATTCTGGGCAACAAAGCCAAGGCCAAGGTGGCTATTGTCGAGTTCAGTGACTACGAGTGCCCTTTCTGCCAGAAGTTCCATGAGGAAACCTTTGACACCCTGGTCAAGGATTATGTCACCAGCGGTAAGGCGATTATTTCTTTCCGAGATTTCCCTCTGTCGTTTCATGATCCAAACGCCACTATGGAGGCGGCCACTGCCGAATGTGTGCGCAAGGAAAAAGGAGACAACACCTACTTTGCCTTTGGCAAGCTGCTCTATCAGAATACCCAGGCCAATGGTAAGGGTCTGCCCACAGGCAAGCTCGATGAGTTGATTCGCAAGGTGGGTGCCAACCCGACCACGGTCAATGCCTGCGCTGCGACCGCCGCAGTTAAGCAAGAAATTACCAAAGATATCGCTGACGGCGGCAAGGCCGGAGTATCCGGGACGCCGAGCTTTATCATCGGTACCATCGACAAAGACGGCAATGTGACGGGCGAACGCATCGTCGGTGCTCTGCCCATCGACGGCTTCAAGACAACCATCGAAAAATACCTGGCGAAGTAAAGAGTACTCTCTTGATTCCCCAAGACAGAGTTCTGCCCCAGAGGCACGAACTCTGTTTTTTTGGTATACTGTAAAGAAGGAAATGCCAAAGCTCAAATACCAAATGCCAAATCAATGCCAAATGAGAAAAGCTCAAAGTATGACTTAGAAGAACGGACGGCTCTTTTTGGCGAAGAGTTGATAAAATTTTTGAAAACTCTTAAAGAAACAACTCTCAATAAACCTGTTTTACTGCAATTGATTCGTTCTGGCACGAGCATAGGCGCAAACTATTATGAAGCTGATGGAGCGGAATCCAAAAAAGATTTTCAGCATAAGATAAGTATTTGTAAAAAAGAGGCGAAAGAGACAAAATATTGGTTAAGAATGCTTTCGTTGCTTCATATTGAGAAGAAGGATGAACTGAGAGTTTTATGGAAAGAGGCACAGGAACTGACATTGATATTTTCGAAAATCCTGATTAATTCCAAAGCACAGAAGTGATTTTTGGATTTAGGACTTGATTTGACATTTGAAATTTGGATTTTGACATTAATCACATTGCTATGTCTCTCACTTCACATCGCGTTCTCCAGTGGCTCGGCATTATTCTCATTGTAGGGGTGTTTGCTGGTGCCTACTGGTATTTCCAGGTGCGCGCCAGCACCACCCAAAAGTCTCCCAACAACCTCGGCCTCGTCGGCTATTGGCCCATGGACGAGGGCTCCGGCACCGTTGCTTCCGACCACTCGGGCAACGGCAATACCGGCACGCTTGTGAGCGGCCCCACCTGGGTGACAGGAAAACTTGGGCAGGCACTATCATTCAATGGGACAAACCAAAAAGTGCAGACGCTGACAGAGGCATCTCCTGCAAACACGAATCGCACTATCTGCGCCTGGGTGAACACTTCCTCTACTGCGAGAGAAGGGGTGGTTACAAGCCGGCCAAGTTCTACAGGATGGGCACTTACGATAAATAGAATTACTCCAGGGAATCTTACTTATATTAATGACTCATCGTTTATTGAAGTAGCGGGGGGAATCACGACCAACAAGTGGTTTCATATCTGCGCGAGCTATGTCTCATCAACAAGAGCAGTAACCTTGTATACTAATGGGGTCTCGTTGGGCGGCGGTATAATAGGAGCGATTGATACCGCAACCTCATACACCTTGATTGGATATGACGGTTTTGGTTATTTTGCAGGGGTAATTGACGACGCCCGCGTCTACAATCGTGTGCTTTCAGCCACTGAGATTGCCTACCTTTATAACTCCGGCTCCGCGCGACTCAACACTTCGCAAAACAACAGCATCACCAACGGTCTCGTCGGTTTGTGGTCGTTCAATGGTGCTGACATCTCCGGCACGACGGCCTATGACCGCTCGGGAAGTGGCAACAACGGCACCCTCACTAATGGCCCTTTGCCAACTAGTGGTAAGCTCGGCCAGGCCCTCAATTTTTGGCCCAATGGCTCCGATACCAATGCCTATGTCACCATGGGTGACCCCTCTTCGGGAGCGCTTGACTTCGGGTCTGGGGATTTCTCTGTCGGGTTCTGGATGAAGGGTCAGGGTTATGCTAATCAGGGGAGCGGTGTAAACGCCCCAATTTCGAAGCAAAACTCTAACACTGGTACTGCTGCCGGGTATGCTTTTTACTATGCCAGTACCAATCTCATGCGATTTGCTATTGGAAATGGTGCGACAGCCTATGCTACAACACAGAGTGTTTCTACCACTGCCGATAATCAGTGGCATTACTATAGTGGTTTACGCTCTGGAAGCACTATGTATCTGTATGTTGATGGTATTTTTATTTCTTCGGCCGCTGTTTCTGGGTCCACTTCGAATGCAATACCATTTTACGTAAGCGCCGGTGGTACAGTAGCAGATCGTAACATCAATGGCTCCATCGACGAAGTGCGTGTTTACAACCGCGCCCTTTCAGCGGGGGAAATACAAAGTTTGTACGATTTGGGGGCGAGCGACAAAGTAAACTCAGCCGTTTCCCAACCCCAGGGCACTGGGCGATTGGATAGTGGCCTGGCTGGCTACTGGAAACTTGACGACGGCAGCGGTACCAGCGCCACCGATAGCAGCACTAACGCCAACACCGGCACCCTCACCAACGGTCCGACCTGGGGCACAGGACAAATCGGCGGAGGAGTAAATTTCGATGGGACGGATGATTATATATCAACAGCCGGCGTTATATTATCCACTACAGATGTGAGTCAGCCACACACGGTAAGTCAGTGGATAAAAACGTCGTCATTGTCTACCTACAATGTATTTTTTTCCCAATACACTTGTTGCGGTGCTGGAAGGTTTATTTTTATGACGAGTAGTGATGGTTGTGTTTATTATAAAAAATCTTGGGTGAATTTAACATCATCGACTAAGTCTGTTGCTGATAATCAGTGGCATCATATAGTATTTGTGAAGACTGGAAATGGCGCAGGACAATTACAATTATATATAGATGGAGTTGCTAATGGCACGCCGGGGACCGACAATGAAGTTTTTCAAAATGCGCCTGTGGAAATTGGCAGAGATTCAAGAGTGGATTCTTTCACTGGTTCCATTGACGAAGTGCGCATCTACAACCGGGCCCTGTCTGCCGACGAAGTCTCTCAGCTTTACCGCCTGACCACGCCCACGGGAGTGGATACCAGTCTGAAAGGCTACTGGAGCTTCAATGGCCAAGACATTTCCGGCACCACGGCCTATGACCGCTCCGGTTCTGGTAATAACGGCACCCTGACAAACGGCCCCACCAAAGTCCCCGGCAAGCTCGGCCAGGCGCTTTCTTTTGATAATGTGGATGACAAAGTAAACGCAGGGACTCCATCGTCTCTCAATATTACAAATACCATTACAGTAAGTGCCTGGATCTATCCAAAAAGCTATGGTGGTGGTTCAAAGGGGAGGATTATGGATAAATGGGGGGGTTCTCTGGGATATTGGTTTGCTGTAGATAATTCCACTGCAACCAATGGATTACTATTTGGAGCAAACGTTGGCAATACGGGTGATGGATGTTATACCAGTAATGTTATCACATTGAATCAGTGGCAATATGTCGTGGCTACTGTAGACTCAAATAAACTCTGCTCTTTGTACGTAAATGGTGCCCTAGTGGGGACACCATCGACAATAACTAATTTCCCCCTGAGTAACGCGGGTACAAGCATGGGAATTGGAGGAAAAGTAGCAGATAATACCCGTAGCTTTGATGGCAAGATCGACGAAGTGCGTATTTACAACCGCGCATTAGGTGCTAGTGAAATTGCTGCCTTGTATAATCAGGGGAGGTAATGTATGTGTTAGCCAATCTATGTACCCTGTGAAATTGCTTTGCACCAACCTCCTTAGGGGTTTCGCCTCTAAGTAACTGTTGAGCCCCACCCTTACCGCCTCACCCCACCCCGCCGCTCTCTCCTTCACTTTCTCTGCTCCCAACCTTATCCTATGCGGTCGTCCCAAATAAGGTTAAACAGCAATCTCCTTATATGATGCGGTCGTCTATAATAAGGTGTATACTAGAAAGGGCAGGGGAATATAAAAAGAAGGTTGATACATATGGAAAAGAACGGCGAGGAAATGAGATTTAAAAAAGGAGAGTTGGAGCGTGTCATCCTCGGTTCCATAGCGATGGTTGGTTTAGTGACACTGGCTTTGGCGGCACCTAACGCCCTCCAATTGCTTAAGGTATTCCAGAAAAAGAATTCAAGACATAGTTCTTCAGCTTACGTCTTTGGAATATTGAAACGACTTCAGAAAAAAGGGCTGATAGAGAGTACAAGAAAAAATGGAATGGTTTTTCTTCGAGTCACAGAAAAGGGTGAGTTGAACCTTTTAAAGGCGAAGGAACAAGAAAAGCCAAAGAAAAGAAAATGGGACAAGAAGTGGCGTGTCGTAATTTTTGACATTAAAGAATCGCGTCGGAGTGTCCGGAATAAGATACGACACGATATTGTGGGCTTTGGCTTTGAGCGATTACAGGATAGCGTGTGGGTATATCCGTATGATTGCGAGGAACTCATCGCCCTCCTCAAGGTTTCTTGCCGGATAGGAAAAGATGTTTTGTATATGGTTTCGGAAAAGATAGAAAACGATGCTTGGCTCAGGAAAAAATTCCACCTATCGAATGAGTAAGATTGTGAGCATGTCCTTATATGATGCGGTCGTCTCTAATAAGGAGTGGAGAGGGAAGAGATATTAGAAATGAGAAATGAGAAAATGTATGTCGCTATTAAATGAGCTGCGGGAGTGGCGCAACAATCAGGCACGGATAGAAGGGGTGGAAAGTTACCGCGTGTTTCCCAATGCCGTTTTGGAGGCTTTGGTGGGAGCGTTGCCGGAGAATAAGGAAGAAATCATGGCTATTAAGGGTATCAAAGAGGCTAAGTATCGAAAGTACGGTGGCGTGTTACTAAAAATTATAGCCGCGTATTCGGTGGGTGATGGAGAAATATCGAGTGAGTCTTTGGAGGTGGTGGGAGTAAGTAAGAAGAAAAGGGTAAGAGGCACAGATGTCGCAAGGGGAGAGGATACAGTATGTCCGATAGGTGACAAGGGGCTAGATAGAGAAATCAAAGAGACGGAAGCAGAAGATCAGACGATTTCCGTCAGTCAATTTCTTGATGGTTTGAATGTGGAACTGTCAGGTATGGCGGCGCGGGTACAAGGAGAAGTATCGAGTGTCGATGAACGCGAGCGGGTGGTGTACTTTACCATCAAGGATAGCAAGGACGAGAGTACTTTGAACTGTCTTATTTTTCGTTATCAGTATGATGTTTCTGGGGTGCGTATTGCGATTGGGGACGAGATTATCGTGGAGGGGGTACCAGATATCTACAAGCCATCAGGGCGGCTGTCGCTTAAGGTGGGGGTGATAGAATTGGCCGGCGCGGGCGCGCTTCAGAAGGCCTATGAGGCTTTGAAGTTGAAGCTCGAGCAAGAGGGGTTGTTTGCCCCGGAGCGCAAGCGTCTGCTCCCGGCGTTTCCGGAACGTATCGCCCTTATTACTTCGGAGCAGGGGGCGGCTATTGGGGACTTTACTATGAATCTGGGTGCTCAGGGACTGCGGGTGGATTTTTATCCGACGGCTGTTGAGGGGAAGAAAGCGGTTTTTGAAATTATTGCGGCTTTGCGCTATTTTGATGCCCATGCCGAAGACTACGACCTCTTGGTGGTGGTGCGTGGTGGAGGCAGCCTGGAGAGCTTGCAGGCCTTTAACAACGAAACACTGGTTCGTGAAATTGCCCAGGCTAAAATCCCCACCTTGTTGGGTATCGGTCACGAAAAAGACGTCACTTTGGCGGCCTTGGTGGCTGACGAAATGGTATCGACGCCGACAGCCACCGCGCGGACTATTCGGGCGCCGTGGGATGAGGCGCGCCAACAAGTGCGTCACTTTGAGCAGCAGTTGCCGGTGCTTTTTGAGCGGCAACTTTCAGGGATACGGGAAAACCTGTCCGATCAGAGCGAGACATTGCTTGGTCAACTGAAGAGCTTTCTTCAGATGGCTGATGTCCTTAAACAGGGTATCGTGGAGCGTCTTTTTGTCCTCCAGGGGAGTATCCAGCAGCATAGTTCTCATTTGGCTGCGGCCGAGAAGTCTCTTCCTCAGAGGTTTTTGATGCAGATGGAGGCGGTCAAAAAGGAAATAGCCCACAGCGAAAACTTGTTGCGACAGTATGATCCGAAGCGGGTACTGAAACTGGGATATAGTCTGGTACGCAGCGGGCAGGGAATTGTGAAAGATGTGAAGGGACTTGCAATCGGTGATATACTGGACATACAATTGAGTCGCGGAAAAATCGGTACACGAGTGGAAACCCTAATAGAAGAATAATATATCTTTATGGCAAAAATGAATTTAAGCGATTCGCTCAAGAAGGTGCAGAGCATTATTTCTTGGTTTGATGACCAGGAAGAGGTGGATGTGGAAAAGGGTCTGGAGAAGATTAAGGAAGGGACGGTGCTGATCAAAGAGAGTCGGACACGTCTCAAGGAAATCGAGAATGAGTTCGAAGTGGTAAAGAAGGAATTGGAAAAAGAATAGATGGTAAATGTCAAAGCTCAAATGACAAATATCAAAAATTTTTTCATTTATATTTTGGTATTTTTTTTGTGATATACTGGAGAAAAGTGTGTAGGTAAATAAATACAAAACAGCACGATGAAACGATTTTCAGGTGATATTTCTATTGTCTTGGGCGGGGCGGCCGGTCAGGGCGTGCAGACGGTGGAGGCTCTTTTGGTGGCCGTGTTAAAACGTGAAGGTTACAACGTATTTGCCAGCAAGGAATACATGTCTCGTATTCGCGGGGGCAGCAATTCGACCGAAATTCGCATCACTAACAAGAAGCGAGCTTCTTTTGTGAAACGGATGGACGTGTTGCTGGCCATGGATAAGGACGTCATACCGCACTTAGAACATCGCATCACGGCTAAAACTATTATCCTTGGTGAGCGTGAGAAGGTATGTCCCCAGACAGCCTGCCCCGTGGTGAATATTCCGTTTACCCGTTTCGCCAATGAACTGGGAAATCCGATTTTTACCAGTACGGTAGCTGTGGGTGTAACTTTGGGTCTTTTGAAGGCCGATGTGGAGGTATTCTATACTTATCTGCGGGAGCATTTCGCGCGTAAAGGTGAGGACATCGTCAAGAAAAACATCGAGGCTGCTCAGAAGGGGTATGATTTCGGGACGCACTTGGCCTATGATGAAGGCATAGAGGTGAGTATCGCCAAGAATGAATTTGTAGCGGACGAACTGTTGCTCTCCGGGGATGAGGCGCTGGGATTAGGAGTGTTGGCCGCGGGCTGTAACTATATTTCTTCTTACCCTATGTCACCCGGGACGGGGCTGCTTACTTTTTTGGCTCAGCATAGTAAGGATTTTGGCATCGTGGTGGATCAGGCCGAGGACGAGATAGCCGCTGTCAATCAGAGTATAGGAGCTTGGTATGCTGGCGCTCGGGCCATCGTGACGACTTCGGGTGGAGGGTTTGACCTCATGGGTGAAGGAGTGAGCCTCTCAGGAATGATTGAGACCCCTATTGTCATTCATATCGGCCAACGACCGGGGCCGGCTACGGGATTACCGACCCGGACCGAACAGGCTGACCTCAATCTTGTTCTCTATGCTGGTCACGGAGAATTCCCCCGAGCCGTTTTTGCCCCCAGTAATCCGGAAGATGCCTTTTTGGTAGCGCAGCAGGCGTTTTTGATTGCCGACAAATATCAGATTCCGGTTTTTCTTCTGACTGATCAGTATTTTTTGGATGCGGTGCGCAGTCTCCCGAAAGATCGTTTGAAAGTATTAGAACAGCAGTCGTTTGTCGTGAAGACGGAAGCAGATTACAAGCGGTACGCGCTGACTGAGGATGGAGTATCACCGCGCGGCGTGCCCGGCTATGGCGCGGGTATCGTAGGTGTAGATAGTGATGAACACGATGAAGCCGCTCATATTACCGAGAGTGCCACGGTCCGGGTGGCTATGCATGAGAAGCGTTTGCGAAAAATGGAAGGCGTACGAGCAGAGGCGCTGTTACCGACCGAAATCGGAGACGTCAAACACGCTGAGACGGTGGTGGTGTCATGGGGATCCAACCGCGGTGTGGTAGAAGAGGCTTTGGAAATGATGAATCGTGAAGAAATAGCGGCTCTTCATTTTCACCAAGTTTACCCGTTGCCGAGTCAGACCAAAAAACTCTTGGCTAAGAAAAAAATCATAGTGTTAGAGAATAATGCCACGGGGCAATTCGCGCATCTGTTGGCACAGGAATATGGAGTGAAGATTGCTGATACGCTGCTTAAATACGATGGGGATCCATTTTCCGTGGAAGAGGTTACCCACAGATTAAAAGCTATTGTATGATTGACAAAAAATTGTACGACATGCCAAAGGATACAGACATGGCCTGGTGCCCAGGGTGTGGGAATTTCCCTATCTTGAATATTGTCAAAATGGCTTTGGCGGAGCTTGATATATTGCCGGAGCAGGCGGTGTTGTGTTCGGGTATTGGGCAAGCGGCCAAGACCCCGCACTATCTGCGTGTCAATTATTTCAACGGTTTGCATGGACGAGCCTTGCCACCCGCTATTGCTATTAAGATGGTTTCACCTCAGCTGACAGTGATTGCAGAATCAGGTGATGGTGATACCTATGGGGAAGGAGGGAACCACTTCATGCACACGATTCGACGCAATCCGAACATTACCAATATCGTGCATGATAACTTGATTTACGGATTGACTAAGGGGCAGGCCTCACCCACTTCGGAAAAGGGGATGAAGACTCCTGTGCAGGTGAATGGCGTGGTACTGGAGCCGTTTAATCCTTTGGCGACGGCTCTGACCCTAGGAGCAACCTTTGTGGCCCGGGCTTTTGCGGGAGATATCATGCAGACCAAAGAGATTATCAAAGCGGCCATCCAGCACAAAGGGTATGCCTTGGTAGACGTCTTTCAGCCCTGTGTTGTTTTTAATAAGCAAAACACCTATCAGTGGTTCAAGCAAAACACCTATTATCTCGATGAAGCGCACCCCAAGACGGATAAGATGAAGGCATTGGAGGTTCTATTTGATACGGATCGTTTGGCATTGGGGGTCTTCTATCAAGCCACGGACAAACCGACCTATGAGGAAATACTGCGGGAGCACACGACGCCGCTGTATCAGGAAAAAACGCAGCCAGCCAAGCTGAAAAACTTGCTAGAGACTTACCGATAATAAAAAATCCCCGCCTGTGAGCGGGGTTTTTAATCGAGGCCGAGTGTGATGCGCGCTTCGGTGCTCATCTTTTCAGCAGTCCAGGGAGGGTCAAAGGTGAGTTCGGTGACGACATCATTAATCTCTTCTATTTCCATCACCTTGTCTTCGATTTCTTGTTGAATCTGGGCAAAGAGAGGGCAGCCGATAGTGGTGAGCGTCATGATGATTTTGCACATTCCTTCCGGTGTGACGATAATTTCGTAGATGAGCCCCAGGTCCAAAATAGAAACACCAAGCTCAGGATCCAAAACGAGTTTCAGTTTGTCCCGCACTTCCTGTTCGAGATTTTTTTTCTTGGCCGGCATAGTTTTGTGAGTGAAGGTAATATAAAAATCTAAATGACAAATGCCAAATCAACTTTAAAATCTAAATGAAAAAATTACGGAATCTAATAATTTAGACTTGATTTGGCATTTGAAATTTAAGCTTTGGTTTTTCCAGATTACGCCGGGAAAATCTGTTTTCCGGTTTCATCTTTGATGATGATGGCGCCTACGGGGCAGGATTGAGCGGCGTTGAGGATAGTATCCTGGTCATCGCTGTCGACACTGGACAGGATAGAGGCTTTGCCGGAATCATCAAGGGCAAAAGTGCTGGCAGCAATAGCGGTGCAGGGGGCAGCTCCGATACAGATGCTGTGGTCGACTTCGACGGTCCAACCGTTCTTCAGGGTGACCGGTCCGGCTGGCTTGGCTTCGTCTTTCCATTGTGACATAGCGTTTACTATATTACCTAGTTAATTTTTCTTTCTTGTAAGCACTCTCTTTTGAAGAACCTTTTCAAATCTTCTGTTTTCTTCCCCTTTCTTTTCGACGAACATCTCTGACTCATTCTACCGAGAAAAAGTCTTGCTCGCTCGAAACCGTCACACCAAGACTCTTTTCTGGCGGCTCACTCATCACAGATGTGACCGTCGAAAACCGGAGAAAGAAAATAGAAATTTGAAAAGGTTCTTTCTATTTCTGAGTGGTGAGTGTTTTCTTGAGCGTCTCAAGCGAGAGTAATCCGCATTTCATTCGACTGGGAGACAGAGTGACGCCGAGTAGCTCGAGGATAAAGGGCGGTTCGAGCGCGAGCGCCTCGGTCACTTTTTTCCCTTTAACGGCTTCGGTCAGGAGCGAGGCGGAAGCCTGTGAAATGGCGCAGCCGACTCCGGAAAACTTCACTTCTGAAATTATATCATTTTTGATGGTGATGTCCATTTGGAGTCTATCTCCGCAGCTGGCATTGAGTGCGGTGGCGCTGTGCGTTGGTTTGTCGAGGCGTCCGCTGTTCCGAGGGTTCCTGTAGTGATCGAGGACGACGGCCTGGTAGATGCTACTCATAAAATGTTTTTAATTTCCTGCAGTGCCGTGATGAGTTTCTCAATATCCTCTTCGGTATTGTAGATGGAGAGACTGAGGCGAGTGGTGGCCGCCAGGTTGAGGCTTTCATGGAGCGGGGCGGCGCACTGCAGTCCGGCGCGCACGCAGATACTTTTTTCGCCCAAGAGGGAAGCCACGTCATGTGGGTGGGCTCCGGCGAGGACGAAGGACACGATACCGCTTTTGGTGGCGGGCAGGTCCGTACCGATAATCTGAATGGTCTCTCCGAAAGCAGCGGTGAGTCTTTGACAGGCGAAAATGGCAAGGGTATTTTCCTGGGCATGGATTTTTTCGATGCCGATACTGTCGATAAAGTCGATGGCTGCGCCGAGACCGATAGCGCCGGCGATATTGGGAGTGCCTGATTCAAAGCGAGCGGGAGCTTCTTTGTAGAGGGTTTCTGTGGCACAGGCATCGAGGACCATGCCACCGCCGAAAGAAACAGGAGAGAGGTCTTGGAGAAGCGTTTGTTTGCCGAAGAGGATGCCGATGCCGGTCGGGCCGAAGACTTTGTGTCCGGAAAAGGCCACCAAGTCGGCATCCCAAACGGACACGTCGACGGGTATATGCCCAACAGCCTGTGCAGCATCGATGATGATGATGGTATCGGGATTGATGGTGCGCACGGTCTTGATGATATCGGCAACGGGATTGATGATGCCTAGAACATTTGAAATAGCGGTACAGGCAAAAATCTTGGTGTGGTGATCAATCAGTTTTTCGAGGGCCGGTAATGCAATTTCGCCTTTGGCGGTAATGGGGGTGATACGGAAGTGAGCCTTTTTCTTTTGACACAGCTCTTTCCATGGCAGGAAATTGGAATGATGCTCAGCAGCAGTGACCACAATGTTGTCAGCGTTTTTGATACGTGAAGCCAGGAGGTCGGCTGCTAGGTTGAGCGAGGCAGTGGTGCCGGAAGTGAAGATGATTTCTTCTGGGGTGGTAGCTCCGATGAAAGTGGCTATTTTTGCCCGTGCTCTTTCAAAAGCTTCGGTCGCTTGTTCGGCCATAGGATAAATACCACGGGCGATGTTGGCCGAAAATTGTTCATAGTACGCTGTTTCGGCCGCGATAACCGGGGCGGGCTTTAGGGCGGTAGCGGCCGCATCAAGATACACCAGCTCAGGTTGGCGGGCGAAGATGGGGAAGTGATTTTTGAGAGTAGATGATTCCATAGAAAATCTCTTAGAGAGCGGCTTTCAGAAGCAAGGCTAACATTTTTCCCCGGTCCTGAGAAGGAACGAGTATGTTAAGCGCTTCAAGAGCCGAGCGGAGAAAACCGCTTATGATGAGCTCTTGTGCTTGGGAGGCAGAAAGCCCACGAGCCATAGCGAAGAAGAGGGCTTCTTGGTTTATGGGGCTAACAGCGGCCGCATGGCGACACTTCACATCATCAGCGAGGATTTCGAGGGCCGGTTTGGTAAACATTTGGGCGCGGGGAGAAAGGAGGAGGGTACGACATTCCTGGGAAGCATCGCTTCCTTTCCCACTCTGGGCGATATGGATGAGTCCCTCATAAGTAAACGCTGAAGTGTCAAACAAAACATTTTTTATGAGTGCTGAAGAGACGGTGTTGGGAGCAAGGTGTTTTTGGAGGACAATGAGTTTCTCGGTCTGGGTATTTTTGCCGATGAAAAAAGAAAAGATATGAGCCTCGGCTCCGGCTCCGACTAGTTCAAAGGTAATTTCTCCGCCACGATTAAGCATAAAAAACACACGTTGCTCATTTTCCTTGAGCCGGTAAAGAGTTTTCTGATCAGTTGATATATCTTTAAACTGCATAAGTAATTTTCAATGATGGAATTTTAGAATTAAGAAATTGTTTTTAGCCTATACTCCCTTTCATCTCCATACTGATGAGGCGTTCGAGTTCGATGGAGTATTCCAGGGGGATTTCTTTGGCCACCGGGTCGATGAAGCCGTTGACCAGCATACCTTCGGCATCTGCCTTAGTGATGCCACGCGACTGGAGATAGAATAGTTTTTCTTCCCCGATTTTTTCTACCGTAGCTTCGTGGGTGAGTTCAGCGCTCTCTTCTTTGATATTCATGGTTGGGTAGGTATCGGAACGGGAAAGGTCGTCGAGGAGAAGGGCATCACAGACCACGGAAGCTTTAGCGTTTTTAGCCCCACTGGCAATATGAACCAGACCGCGATAAGAAGTGATACCACCATCTTTGGAAATGGACTTGGAAACCACTCGGGAGGTGGTATCGGGCGCCAGGTGCACCATTTTGGCCCCAGCATCCTGATGCTGGCCTTTGCCTGCGTAGGCAATAGAGAGGACTTCTCCGCGGGCACCTCGTCCGGCCAGATAGACCGCCGGGTATTTCATGGTGACGTGACTCCCTAAATTGCAGTCGATCCATTCCATGACGGCATTTTCTTCTGCTCGGGCGCGTTTGGTGACCAGATTGTAGATATTTTTGCTCCAGTTTTGTACTGTCGTGTAACGGACGTGGGCATTTTTTTTGACGAAAATTTCTACCACGGCCGAATGGAGCGAGGCGCGGCGGTAGACGGGAGCGGTACAGCCCTCGCTGTAGTGCACCGAGCTACCTTCTTCGGCGATGATGAGGGTACGCTCGAATTGGCCGAAGGATTCTGAGTTGATGCGGAAATAGGCTTGGAGAGGGAGTGTGACCTGTACTCCTTTGGGAATGTAGACAAAGGAGCCACCTGACCAGACCGCCGAGTTGAGGGCGGCGAATTTGTTGTCTTGGGGTGGAATGAGTTTGCCGAAATATTCTTTGACCAGTTCGGGATATTTTTTGACCGCCGTGTCCATATCACAGAAAATGACTCCCAGTTTGTCGAGCTCACGGTTGACGCTTTCATAGACGACTTCGGATTCGTATTGAGCCGAGACACCAGCCAGGAATTTCTTCTCTGCTTCCGGAACACCGATGCGGTCGTAGGTTTCCTTGATTTCTTTGGGGAGGTCTTCCCAGGTTTGTGACTGAGTATTGGTGGCTTTGAGATAGTAGGTAATGTCATCAAAATTGATGCCTGAGAGATCGGCTCCGAAGGCAGGCATGGGTTTTTTCTCAAAAATATCGAAGGCGCGCAAACGAAAATCGCGCATCCAGGGGAGTTCCTGTTTGACCTGGGAAATCTCTGCCACGACGCTTCGGGAAAGTCCAGCCGCTGTTTTGTGTACCGAATGTTCCGGCATAGAAAAGCCGTACTGATAGTCACCGAAGTCTAATTTTTTCTTCTTGGTAGTCATGAGGGTAAGTAAGTTGGGGATATCTCCACATCATTCCTTGATACTCTCGAACCCTTTGGCCTCAATCTTTTTGGCTAGGGCGGCCGTTCCGGTTTTGACCAGCCGGCCATTTTTGATGACCAGTACTTCTTGGGGTTTGATGAACCCTAGGAGGCGGGTCGAGTGAGTGATAAATACTAGAGTAGTTTCTTTGGGTAAATGTTTTTTCAGAAAGTGAGCGATGGTTTTTAAGGCATCCACATCTACACCGGTATCGACTTCATCGAAGAGGGCGAAGCGGGGAGCAAGCAGTACCGCCTGAAGGGCTTCTAGTTTTTTCTTTTCTCCACCCGAGAACCCGTCATTGAGGGAGCGCTTGAGGAGCTCATCTTTGATATGGAGTTCTGCTGCCAGGGTCTTGATTCGTCCGTGAAGAGTGACTGGGTCCAGCATTTTTTCCAGGGCCAGCCGCAAGAGCTCAAAGACAGTTACACCAGGGAGGGTGAGCGGGGTTTGAAAAGAAAGAAAAATACCCAAGCGAGCACGTTTGTCCGGCGAAAGATTCTTAATATTTTTGTTATTGAGAAGAATTTTTGAAGTGCGAGAAAAAGTCATGTCCGGGTGTCCCATGATGGCGCCGGCCAGAGTTGATTTCCCCGAGCCGTTGGGACCCATGAGGGCATAGGTGCGCCCCGGTCGAAAAGTAAATGAGATGTCATTGAGAATCTTTTTGTCTGCTATAGAAACAGAAAGGTTTTGGAGGGTAAGCATAGGGACTATTATTTGTGCGTCTTAAGAATGGTTGCGAGAGTAATGGCCGAGAGAGTTTTTTCTATTTCTGTCTCGAGGGTACGCCAGACCTGGTTACTCTGGCAGTGGCTGACCTGGAGACAGGGGAGGGTTCCTTTGGCCGGCGGGAGAAACATCTTGATGGGGCCGTCCAGTTCGCGCAGAATGGTCCAAACACTGAGGGTTTCTTTCGGCTGAGCCAGAGAATAACCGCCAGCTGTTCCTTTTTTAGCTTCCACGATACCGACGCGCCGCAAGTGCTGGAGAATTTTTTCCAGGTATTCTTCAGGCAGGTGCTCGGCTTCTGCGAGAGCGTGGATGGAGAGTGGTTGGCTTGTCTGAGCCAGTGCTAGCACCGCTCGGAGGCCATAGTAAGCTTTTTTTGAGATTTTCATAAATTCAGACTAATTAAGTCTGATATTACAGAACATGAGCCGAAAAGTCAAGAGTATCCATGGTGGGGGTTTCTTTTTTTGGGCAGACCAGGTACACTGTTTCAGCTATACTAAAGGAGCGTATGAAACCATACTTAGGATTTTGGGAACAATTAGCACGGCCGATTTTTGTATTGGCACCGCTGGCCAATGTGACGGACGCTGTTTTCCGGCGCCACATTGTGCGTTATAGTAAGCCGGCTGTTTTTTGGACGGAATTCGTTTCGGCAGATGGACTGTGTCACCCCAAGGGCCGAGCGGCCCTGATACGGGATTTGGCCTATACAGAAGCTGAGCGGCCAATTGTGGCGCAGTTATTCACCGCTCATCCGGATAATATGTTTGAGGCGGCCAAGCTGTGTGCGGAACTTGGTTTCGATGGCATCGATATTAACATGGGCTGTCCCGATAAGAACGTCATGAAGCAGGGAGCAGGAGCGATGTGTATGAGAAACCCCAAGCTGGCTCAAGAGTTGATTGTGGCCGCTCGGGAAGGTACAAAAGCTTTTGGTAAGGAATTGCCTATTTCTGTGAAGACGCGGTTAGGATTCAATGAAGATGATTTGGAAACGTGGTTACCGGCGCTGCTTATGGCTCGACCGGCCGTTATCACAGTACATGGGAGAACAAAAAAAGAAATGTCCAAAGTACCGGCCCGGTGGGAACGTATCAAGCGGGCTGTGGAAATTGCCGAAGGGAACGGAACACTTATTCTCGGCAATGGGGATGTAAAGGATATAGTAGATGCGGAAGAAAAAGTGAAGCAAACAGGGGTGGATGGTGTGATGTTGGGTCGGGCCATCTTTGGTAATCCGTGGTTGTTTGATAAGGAGAAGCGGGTGACGGTGCGCGAAAGAGTATTGGCTGCGCTTGAGCATACGAAATTATTTGAAGAAGTATGGGGTGAGACTAAGAGCTTTGAATTAATGAAAAAGCACTATCAGGCCTATATCAACCATTTCCCTCGAGCTAAAGAATTACGGATAGAGCTGATGGCTTGTCACAGCGCGAGAGAGGTAGAAATCGTGATTCAAAAATTTTTGATGGAACATGTAGATATTGCTTGTGAATTTGTAACGCCTCAGGTATGAAAATAGCGGTGTTGGTATCAGGTGGGGTGGATAGTTCGGTGGCTTTGCGGCTCCTGAAGGACGAGGGCCATGAGTTGACGGCTTTTTATCTCAAGATTTGGTTGGAAGATGAGCTTTCATTTTTGGGCGAATGTCCATGGGAAGATGATTTGGCGTACGTACGAGCAGTATGTAAACAAGCTGATGTGCCACTTGAAGTAGTGCCCTTTCAAAAAGAATACTGGGAACGGGTGGTGGCCTATGCCGTTAATGAAGTGAAGGAGGGGCGCACGCCTAATCCTGATATGTTGTGTAATGCCCGGATTAAATTTGGAGCTTTTTATGAGTACATTGCCGATAAAGGTTTCGAGAAGATTGCTACCGGGCATTATGCCTGGACTGAAACCGTTGGCGAGCAGACACTCCTTTTGATGTCGCCGGATGCCATCAAAGACCAGACCTATTTTCTTTCGCAGCTGTCTCAGGAACAGGTGAGTAAGGCATTGTTTCCTATCGGTCAACTGGAAAAAAGCGCGGTACGCCAGTTAGCAGAAAAATATCATCTGCCCAATGCTAAGCGCAAAGATAGCCAAGGTATTTGTTTTTTGGGAAAAATTCCCTTCGATAAGTTTTTGGAATATCATCTGGGGAAACGTTCTGGAAAACTGGTGGAGTACGAAACTGGCGATGTGCTTGGAGAGCATGGCGGCTTTTGGTATTTTACGGTTGGACAGCGGCGAGGAATCAAGCTCTCTGGTGGTCCGTGGTATGTGGTGCAAAAAAATACAGAGACGAATGAAATATTTATATCTCATGGAGAGCATCATGAACTGCTTGCCAGAGACGCTTTTACCGTTGGTGCGGTCAGCTGGATTGCAGGCGTGGCGCCGGATAAAAAAGAGTGTTTGGTAAAAATTCGTCATGGCGCTAAAATGTACTCGGCTACCATAGAGTGTTTGAAAGAGAAGCAAGTAAGCGTGACCTTAAAAGAAAAAGATCTAGGGCTAGCCTGCGGTCAGTTTGCTGTGTTTTACGATGGCAATGTCTGTTTGGGCGGTGGTGTCATTCAATGATACGTATGAATTTTCAGAAAAAGAAAATTGAATTTTTTGAACGGACGCTTTTGGATTTTTTTATCAAAGCGGGGCGTGAACATCTGCCGTGGCGCAAAAAAAGAATCACTGCCTACGAGGTGTGGGTGTCGGAAATCATGCTCCAGCAGACTCAGGTAGCGCGAGTGATTACCTATTATAACCGATTTCTTCAGCGTTTTCCGACGGTGGAGGTACTGGCCCAAGTCTCATGGGAAGAATTCTTACCCTATTATGAGGGTCTGGGCTACTACACGCGCGGACGCAACATGCTTCTTACCGCTCGTAGTGTGGTTGCCACATACGGTGGAACCTTTCCTCGTGATAAAAAGTTACTGCAGACACTGCCGGGTATCGGACCCTACACGGCGGCGGCTATCATGAGCTTCGCGTATGGCGATAACCATCTGGCCTGGGACACCAATCTGAAGCGAGTGATCGGCAGATTCTTTTTGGGAGGGAAACACCTGATTACGGATGAACGGGAATGGGAGGAAGTTTTTCATACAGAAAAAAAGATTCTCAATGCCGCTTTGATGGATTTGGGCAGCGCCTTGTGTGGAGCGCGGCCGAAGTGTGAGGCCTGTTCACTCCGAAAACAGTGCCGGTATTATAAAGAAGAGGGACGGCAGGAAGGGGTTGGGAAGAAACAAGTGAGTGGGCGCGCGGTGGTCGGGCAATGGCAAGAGGCAGAGGTGTATGTATTTCTTCATGAGCGGCACCAGAAATACTATTCGAGCCTGAAGACACGTTTCCAACCTTTTATTCTTCCTGCCGGGTATACTACGCGTGCGGGCATCAAGCAGTATTTTTTGGAGCGTTACGGGTTGACGCTTTCGGTCCGTCCGCCGCATAACAAGATACATATCGAAAAAAATCCGGTACTGCTGGTCAATGCGCAGATTCTTCTGGGGGAGCCGTCTTTTGCGGTATTTTCGAAAAAAGCACTGACAGAGTATAATAAGGAGAGAGGTTTTTATAAGCTATAAGTTTCAGAGTTATGGAATTGCGATCACTCAATGTCTCTTTCTTTTTTTTCTTGTTGCTGGCGGTGGGTGCGGTAGTCTTTTTTATCTTCCAGCCCTTTCTCACGGCCATAGTGGCAGCGGCTATTTTGGCCACTCTTTTCAAGCGGCCGTACCATGCTCTGGAAAAATGGCTGCGGGGAGCTCGGGGGACCAGTGCGTTTCTTACTTGTCTCCTCGTAATCGTCATTATCGTGACCCCGTTGTTTCTGGTGTTGGGTCTGGCCATTGGAGAAGCTAACAGCTTATACAATTCTCTCACTCAGGAATCGGTCTTGCAGAACTCTATCGAGCGGATCCTGGCCACCATACAGCACTTGCCGTACGCTAACGTTTTGTTCAGTCAGGATACCTTTAGCCAGGATCAGATTTTAAATGATATCAAGCAACTGAGCCAGAATGCGCTGGGGTTGCTCGAGACAGCCTATCAGGGAATTACTCAGTTTATTTTCTGGGTTTTCGTCATGTTCTTTGCTCTCTTTTATTTTCTGATTGATGGCAAGGTTATCTTGCGCGCTTTGACGCGTCTGAGTCCACTTCGTGATTCACATGACCGGTTACTGGTGGAAAAATTCATCTCTATCAGTCGGGCTACCCTCAAGGGGACTATCGTCGTGGGGGCTATCCAGGGGTTTTTGGGCGGAGTGATGTTTTGGATTACCGGGGTGCCATCGCCGGCTATCTGGGGATTGGTGATGGTACTTTTGTCGATTATCCCGATGTTTGGGTCGGCTCTTATCTGGGTGCCGGTGGCTATAGTGATGTTCTTTCTGGGACAAATTTGGCAGGGGGTGTTTATCTTGGCGGTGGGATTCGGCATCATTTCTGTGATTGATAACGTTTTACGACCGAAGCTGGTGGGGAAAGATACCCAGATGCACCCGCTGCTTATTTTATTCGCCACTTTAGGAGGGATTTCCCTTTTCGGTTTATTTGGTTTCATTATTGGTCCGATTATCGTCTCACTCTTTATGGCCCTGGGAGAAATCTACAGTATCGAGTTCCATGATCAGTTGAAGGAATATAACGAGTAGTTATGCAAGACTGGTGGCAGCACATCCCTCTGACGCTTCATCCGATCGCTTTTACGGTCGGATTTTTTTCCATCTATTGGTATGCTCTTTTTTTTCTGACGGGATTTTTGGCAGCTCTGGGCTTTGTCCTCCTGCTCGTTCGAAAAAATCAGGATGGAATGACGGCTGAAGTCATGGTTGATTTGGCTCTCTGGCTTTTTTTTGGAGCACTTCTTGGCGGGCGGCTCGGCTATGCATTCTTTTATGCTCCGGACCTCTTTTTGGCGCAGCCTCTACAGTTTTTTTCCCCTTATGATTTTACCCATGGGCAGTGGACGGGTATTGCTGGGATGAGCTACCATGGCGGTCTTATTGGTGTGGTAGCGGTCCTTTTTTGGTTTACCAAGAAAAGAGAGCTTTCTTTTTGGCAGGTAGCCGATTTGTGGGTTCTGGCGGCACCCATTGGTCTTTTCTTTGGGCGACTGGGGAACTTTTTCAATCTGGAGCTGTATGGGCGTCTGACCGGCCGGCCGTGGGGGATGTTTTTCCCCGGCGCCGAACCCATCGGCTTCCTGCGGCATCCTTCCAGTCTCTACGAAGCCGCCCTAGAGGGATGTGTTCTGTTCTGTCTTTTATGGACTGCTCGTGCTCGCGTGCGCGTTCCAGGGATACTGACCAGTCTTTTTGTCATCAGTTATGCTGTTATTCGTTTCTTTCTGGAATACGTGCGTGAGCCGGATAGCGGCGTCGGTCTTTTTTACTCGCTGACGCGCGGACAGGTATTGTCGCTTGTTATGTTGTTTGTCGGGGCAGGCCTATTTTTCTGGCTGCACAGAAAAAATTATGCTAAAATAGGGTAAAAGAAATCGTATTAATAAAAATTTTTTGTCTGCATGTCATCATCTCCTTTTCAGTACCAGCCTCTTTCGGCGGTCAAGAGAAAACAGCCGGCGCTAGATATCGTGTCCGCGAAGGCAGCTTGTTTTAGGCCGGCCGTTTATTCGCGGGCCGCGTCTTTTGTTCCCAGCGCTACTCCAGCGAAAAAAAACCTTGATGGAGTTGGTCGGGACCGCCATTCTTTTCTCATGCTTTTGAAGGAGCAGTCTTTGGGTGACAGCCTGAAGCGCTCTTTTCGGAAAGGACAGCTCTATTTTCGACGGATGAGACGTTTTTTGAGAAGTATTACGCCGGAGACTACTCCCCAGAAAATGGTCTATGGGTCCATTATGGGTGGGATTGCCTTTGGGATGGTGAGTATGGCCTTTATCGCTCATTTTCTCGGCGCCGGAGTCTTTGCTCAGTCGGATAACTCTTTGGTGGTGAATCAAACGATTGGGGCGCCCATGGTGACCGGGCCGGCATCGTCTGACACACTGGCTAATGCTGGATACGATCCGGAACAGGACGTTTTTTTCGAATACTTTGGTGAGGTGACCAAGGAGCAGTATGAGAAGAATATCGGGGAGATGGTCAAGGGCTACCCCATCGAATCGATGTTACCCTATATTTTTGAACAAGACCGGCTGACGGCGGCCTTTTTGATCGGTATTGCGAAAAAGGAAAGTAATTGGGGCAAGCGCATCCCAGTCCTTGATGGACAGGATTGTTTCAACTATTGGGGTTATCGCGGGATTCGGCGGATGATGGGCTCTGGTGGACATACCTGTTTCAATAGCCGCAAAGACGCGGTAGAAACAGTGGCAAAGCGTATCTCAACGCTGGCTAATTCCGAAAAATTGGATACCCCTGAGAAAATGATTGTGTGGAAGTGTGGTTTCAGCTGTCAGGGTCACAGTCGTGAGAGCGTGAAAAAGTGGATTAGTGACGTCGATATGTATTTTTCTCAGTTAAGCGACGAATAGGGTGACTTGACTTGATTTTTTCTAAAAAACTCTTTTTTAAAAAGAGTTTTTTTGCTTTATAAAAGGTATTTTTATCAAAAAAGCTACTTTTTCTTATTGACGCCGGAGTGAAAATTTGCTATATTTAGACTTGCGTTTTTAAAGTCTTTTTAGCCCGTTTCGGGTTTAGCGAAACCATGCTATCAGGACTCATTTATAGCGAGAGGCATTCTATGAGAAATGTTGTAAAGAAGGCGAGTTCGAAAGGGGGATTTTTTCGTTTTACCTTTCTTTCATTAGGTTTTCTGACGGTCTTTCCGGCCCTCCCGACGATACAGCTTGATTCCTTTTTGAATGGTCAAGTACCTGGGAAACCATTGCCGGTAGCCGTAGAGGAGAATGCTGAAGAGCGCTGCCGCTGGCAGAAAGACTTTTCTTTGATGAATGATGTTGAGAAAAAGGGCACTCAGGCCTTTGAAGCGGAGGCACCTTGTTCCAAAGAGGAGCTGGCCTCACTGGCGAAGACAAAGGGAGCTCAGTCACATAATGAGCTGGACACCACAATCCGCACCCTGGTTTCGGGTTATCCTTTGGAGGTGATGGCACCGGCCATTGCTCAATATGACCGTGAAGTGGCGGCCTTGATTGTGGGAATCGCGAAAAAGGAAAGTAATTGGGGCAAGCGGGTACCTCGTTCACCTGATGGTGCTGACTGTTTCAACTACTGGGGCTACAAAGGCGCTGGCAGTCGTGGTACCGCCATGGGGCATGGCTGTTTCGGTAGTCCGGAAGAAGCGGTGACCGCCATTGGCAATCGCCTGGCTACTTTGGTAGACATCCGGGGGAGCGAGCCTGCTGACATGATTATTTGGAAGTGCGGATCAAGCTGTGCTACTCACAGTCCGGAGAGTGTCCGCAAGTGGATTAGTGATGTCGATATATACTATCAGAAGATTGCACAAAAGTAAGCGTTGAAGACCCTCCTTGGTGGAGGGTTTTTTTGTGTTTTGTGCAGACGGCAGCAGGATTTTCAGGTATAATGGAGGGGGAAATAGATATAGACTAAAAACTAAAATCGAACGTATGACATGGGCCTTGGTAGCGCTTTTAGGATATTTCTTTAATGCCGTGGCGGCACTCTTTGATAAGTTTCTGTTATCTGATCGGATACCCGCGCCGGCCGTGTATGCTTTTTTTGTTTCTCTCTTTAGTCTCTTTACGCTTTTTTTCATTCCTTTCGGATTTGTGTTGACTCCTTGGGCTAATGTTGGGGTGTTTCTTCTTTCGGGTATGTTGTTCGTGTATGGTTTGGTGGCATTTTACTATGCGGTCAAAAGCCATGAAATTTCTCGGGTAGCGCCGCTTTTGGGCACAGTCGTTTCGCTCGTGGCTTTTATCGCCGTTTTCTTGCCGGGCAATGTGGATGGTAATGTACTGAGTCTACCGTCTGTTCTGGCCCTGTTTCTTCTCATCGGGGGTGGACTGCTTATTTCTTTCGATTTGCCTTTGCGGGCCGGAGAAAATATTCCCAAACTGATTTTGGCAGCGGGTGTTGCTATGGGCATCTCGATGATTCTTCTGAAGCAGGGGTATCAGGAGGCTAATTTTATCAGTGGTCTGGTCTGGTCCCGGGTGGGCATGTTCCTGGCTGGGATGAGTTTTTTTGTTATTCCTTTGTATCGACAGCAAATCATGGGTCAGTTCACTCATTTTTCCACCAAACCTGGAAAGGCTACCAGCACCGGTCTCTTTTTTGTTATCAATAAGATATGCGCCGGAGTGGCGGCCTTTCTTATCGCTTACGCTACCTACCTTGGTTCGGTCTCTTTTGTTCAGGCATTGAGTGGTATGCAGTATGTCTTTATTCTGGCTTTAGCCTTTCCTTTGGCGATGCGGTATCCGCAGACGTACGGAGAAAAACTTTCTTTCTGGGACTGGTTTCAAAAGGCTGGGGCTGTAGTCTTGATTGGTATCGGGTTGTGGCTCATGACGATGAGTGGTATTAAACTTTTATTGGTATAATTATGCATTTGAACTGGAAAAGGCTTTTGAAAATTATCGGCTGGACGGTTCTGGGTGTTTTGGTCAGTCTCTTGTTGCTTTTTGGGTATTTCAATTTGCCCGGCCCCGCTCCTCGCGAAGACGTCGCCTTGGGAATGACTTTTTCTTCTCGCTATGCTACTGATTTGGGTTTGGATTGGAAGGAGACCTATCTGGCCCTGCTCGATGATGTCGGGGTTAAAAAAATGCGCCTGCCTGTGTATTGGGATTTGGTGGAAAAGGACCGGGGGTCATATGATTATGCCGATCTCGATTGGCAGCTAGAAGAGGCTAGGAAGCGTCAGGTAGAAGTGATTCTTACTATCGGCCAGAAGGTGCCCCGGTGGCCGGAATGTCATATCCCAGAGTGGGCGGAGAAGGATGATGACGTTCGTCATCAGGGCATACTTCATTTTATGACCAAGACAGTCGAGCGGTACAAGCAGGACACAGCCGTTATCAAGTGGCAGGTCGAGAACGAGCCCTTTCTGCCGTTTGGGATTTGTCCAGCCTTTGACGTTTCTTTCCTCGAGCAAGAAGTGGCCCTAGTGAAGGCACTCGATCCGTCACGGCCAGTGCTCTTGACCGATAGCGGAGAACTTTCGCTGTGGTATGGGGCGGCTAGTCGCGGAGATGAATTCGGGACAACGCTCTATCGTGATATTTATAGCAAAAAAGTAGGGGGCTACTTCACTTATCCCATCGGTCCGAATTTTTTCCGGGCCAAGGGCTGGTTGGTACGGACCTTTGCCAAACAGAATCATCTGATGGTGATTGAGCTGCAGGCGGAGCCTTGGGCGAGTGGATGGATTGTCAACATCCCGCTTTCCGAGCAATTTCTTACTATGAATGAAAATAAACTGCGTAACAACGTGGCGTATGCCAAGCAGGTGGGATTTCCGGAAGTGTATCTGTGGGGCGGGGAGTGGTGGTATTGGCTGAAAGTGAAGCAGGATTACCCGGCCGTTTGGGAAACAGGGAAACAATTGTTCCATGATCATGAAAGATAAGGAAAAAACGTCATGTGTGTTGATACTGCATAACATCCGTAGTGCTCATAATGTCGGGTCTATGTTCCGGACGGCGGACGGTGCCGGGGTGGAGAAAATCATCTTGACCGGCTATACGCCGGTGCCACCCAAGAAAGGTGCGCTGTATCTTTCTGACGCCGACAAGGCGTTTCAGAAAACAGCCCTGGGCGCCGAGGATAGCGTTTCGTGGGAGAAAGAACCATCTATTGGTAAGGCTCTTGTTCAATTACAGGCAGCGGGATTCGCGGTGGTAGCGCTTGAGCAGGATACTTCCAGTATGTCCTATCGGCAGTATCGAGCGCCTAGTAAGATTGCTCTTATTGTGGGTAACGAAGTGCGGGGGCTGGATCGCAAGATTCTCAAGCGCGTGGATGCTATACTGGAAATCCCAATGTATGGGAAGAAAAATTCCCTCAACGTTTCGGTAGCCTGTGGCATTGCGTTGTACCAGATTATCGCTACAATAGGAATAGAGGGGCAGTAAAGAATTCTTGATATACTCTGATGGCAAAAAAGAAAAACAAACTGGCGATTTTCGATATTGACGGAACTATTTTCCGAAAGAACCTTCATTTTGAACTCATCAACGAATTGACGTGGATGAAGGTATTTCCTCATGAGGCGCGTAACGAACTGGCCAAGGTCTACACGAATTGGCTGAAGCATGAGGGCACCTATGAGGACTACCGTAAGGCCTTGGTACGGCTCTATGCAGAGCATATCAAGGGATGTACCAGGGAGGACGTAATTAGGGCCAGCAAGATTTTGGTGCCCTTTCATGCCAAGCGCACTTATATCTTCGCCGAACGTTTGATGAAAAAACTACGAGAAGAAAATTATTGCATGCTGGTTATTTCTGGGTCTCCTCTAGAAGTAGTGGAGGAATATAATCGGCACTATCTGAAGTTTGATGCCGTATTCGGGAGTATCTATGAGGTGGATGAGGCAGGAGTGTATACCGGAGTAGCAACCTTTGAGCCCTCTATCAACAAGGGACATCTGGTAGAACAGTACCTTTATGAGCATAAGCTGTCTTTGGCTGGTTCTTATGGTATCGGTGATACGGGATCGGACAGTAGTTTTTTGAAGCTGGTGGAGCATCCTATTGCCTTCAATCCCAATGAGAGTCTTAGGGCTGAGGCGGAAAAAAACGGATGGCAGATCGTAGTCGAGAAAAAAGACGTTATCTATGAAATAGCTCACTCACATAGTAAGGAACCAAAGATATGAATTTGAACTCATCACTTGATAATTTCTTGCGGAAAATTTCTTGGCTGTGGCTGCCCTTTTATGCACTCTTTCATTTAATAGAAGAATTTGGCGAAAGAAAAAAGAAATAGTACGTCACTATGCCTTCCAAACCTGCTTCATTTTCGCTCATATTTTTTTCCAGCGCCACTCTTCTTTTTTGGATGGGGGTGATTTTCTTTTTTTCTTCCCTGGCCAGTCAGACTACAACCGCCAATCCGCCGCTTTGGTATTTTATCGAACGGAAAAGCGCTCATGTATTCGAATACGCCCTGCTCATGCTATTGGCCTTTCGGTGGGTGAAACATTTTTTTGTCCGAGATACCTTTGAAAGATGGATGCTGTTGGCGGGGATTTTTTCACTGGCTTATGCAGCTACCGATGAATTGCATCAGTTTTTTGTCCTCAATCGCGGGGCGAAAATTACAGATGTTGGGATTGATGGGCTGGGGATTCTTTTGATGGCCAGTCTGCTGTGGGTGTTGAAACAGAAAAACGCGTTCAAAAAGTAAGGATCTTTTTGAGATACAGAAAACCCGCCTTAAAAGGGCGGGTTTTCTGATGACGAGGAGTTCTGCTTTAGCGTACCTTCTCGAGGAAAGTTTTAAAGGTTTCTGGATTCTCAACGGCCAGCTGAGAAAGCACTTTGCGGTCCAAGGCAATATTGCGATCTGTTTCCAGGGCAATGAAGGCCCGATAGGTGATACCGTGCAGGCGGAGTGCGGTATTGAGGCGGGTAATCCACAGACTACGGAACGAGCGCTTCTTAGCACGCCGGTCACGGTGGGCGTATTTGCCAGCCTTAATCACCGCTTCCTTGGCCTTGGTAAACAGGTTCTTGCGTCCCCAACGGAAGCCTTTGGCTGCTTGGAGGACATTCTTATGGCGCTTTTTTGTCATTACGCCGCGCTTTACTCTCGTCATACGATTCTTTTAAAATGGAATTACACTACTGGTGTTTAGATGGCATATGGCATAGCCTTCTTGATGTTTTGTTCTTCGGTCTTGAAAATACCCTGGTCCTTGCGCTTGGCGCGAGTATCAGCACCGGTGTCACGAGAATTGTAGTGATTGTGACCGGTGGAGCGGCGCAACAATTTGCCGGTACCTGTCACTTTCACTTTTTTGGAAATAGATTTCCTGGTTTTCATCTTTGGCATACGATTGACTTTATAGTGAGGGTTATTCGGGAACGATGAGGGCGTTGAAGCCCATCGGTCCGCGCTTTACTTCTTCTTCAAAACGATGGGGAGTGGTGATACTTTTGATGAATTCCAGAAGGTTTTCTTTGGCTTTTTCTTGCATGGCCTTCTCTCGTCCGCGGAGAACTATTTCGAGGCGGACCTTATTGCCTTTGGTGAGAAACTTTTCTGCCTGGGTCTTTTTGAAGAGCAGGTCATGTTTGTCAGTACGGAAGCCGATGCGAATACCCTTGGTCTCGACTTTTTTCTGTTTGGCCTTTTGCTGTTGTTCCTGCTTGGCCTGACGATACTGGAGCTTTCCGTAGTCGGTGATCTTGCAGACCGGCGGCTTGGCCAATGGCGAAACCTCAACGAGATCTGCTTCTTGTCCTTGCGCGAGTAGAATAGCAGCAGCTGTCTCCATCACACCGCGATTCTCACCATCAAGGTCAATAACCATCACTTGAGGAGCGAGAATCTTCTCATTGGTGCGCAGATGTTCTTTAAGCTGCACTTTTGGTTTTGGTCGATTGTGGCGTCTTCGTCTCACTTTTTTCTTATTTAAAAAATGGTGGAGTTGATGGGAATTGCACCCATGTCCAGAGCAGTTTTTTCAAAATATTCTACAAGCGTAGTCGGCTTTGTATAAATGTCCGAAGTAGAAAGCAGACAAAATCTGCGGACATTCTTTTCTTTGGCAATACGATCACAGAGGGTAAAGAAAAAGAAATGCTCTGGTCACGTCTCGATAATATGACACCGGAGATTCTTTATCGAGAATCAAGAGTCCGATGGCGACTCACAATTAAGCGAGTGCGAGAGCGAAAGAAGGAGCAAAAGCTTGCGCTAATACGTTCTTTGCCTTGGTGATGAAGTTTGCATTTATCATCGTGAGAAGGATATTTACGACCATCTCCTCAAGGTCGGCTTGCCTATTTTGAAAGTACAGCCTGTCGAATCTAAACAACCCCGTACCGCTTGCTTGACAAGAGACGTGGGGCGGACCCCCATACTCTTGCAAACACACCGTGCGCAGTAGTCTAAATCATTTTTTAATGGGAGCGCATGGCGCGCTCGATGCGGCGCTTGGCTTCACGCGAGCCAATATCAGCGCGACGGTCGTATTCTTTCTTACCTTTACCAATCGCAAACTCCAGCTTGACAAGTTGCTTCTTAGTATACAACCGAATAGGGACGAGTGTCAAGCCTTCCGTACGGTATTTTCCTATGAGAGAGCCGATTTCTCGTTTGCGCAACAGGAGCTTTCGGGGTCTGCTATCGTCGTGCTTGGTATCGCGGTGGGCGTGGGCGTAGCGGGGGATGAGAGCGTTGGTCAGGTAGAGTTCACTCCCTTTGACGGTCACAAAGGCACCTTTGAGGCTGGCATGGCCTGTTTTGACGCTTTTTACTTCAGACCCGGTTAATACCAAACCGGCCTCGAAGCGTCCCTCCAGGGCATAGTCAAAAGTGGCGCGTTTGTTCCTGGCAATGGTTTTCATAGGCTTGTGGCACCCGTACTTTCCCATATTTGGCTCAAATAAGCAAGTTTCTATGTTGACCACGCACCTATTTTACCGGAGTTTCAAGTGTTGCTTATTTGTATTCTACGCCAAAGATGCGGAAATGGTCTAAGCCGTTTCGGCGCCCAAAACTGCCGAGCGCCCATTGGGGCGCTCGGCTTTTTCTTTTTTACACAGTACGAAATCAGCGGTCGTGGTTTTCGCGCTCACTTACAAAGGCAACGAGAGACGGAGTAAGGGAACTTTCCTTTTTGGTTTTTTTCGACTACGATAGGGAGTATGAAGGAAATTTTGGCGCAGAAAATACGAGAGGCGATAGAAGGGCTTCAAGAGGCGGGGGAGCTGCCTCAATTTGTGTTGCCTGAAATTCGGGTGGAGCGACCGAAAGATGAACAATTTGGAGAGTATACATCGAATATTGCTTTGATGGTCTCAAAGCTGGCCAGGAAAAGTCCGATGGAAATTGCGGAAGCGATCGGATCTCGAATATCGAATCTCGGATCTGCGGGAGATAAAAAAGTATTTGAAAAAGTAGAAGTGGTCAAGCCGGGCCATTTGAATTTTTATTTGTCCCAGGAAAATCTAGTGGCGGTGGTAGTGGAGATTTTGAAGACTAGGAAAGATTTTGGTGGGAGCATTCTCGGTAGGGGCGTAAAGGTGAACAACGAATTTATCTCAGCCAATCCGACTGGACCGCTCACTGTGGGTAATGGACGTGGGGGGTTTT